>DATKPL010000408.1:0-4092 GCA_035524155.1 Rhizomicrobium sp. | reverse complement strand
CCGTATCGGCGATTTTTGCCTGCACTAATTCCATGCGCGAGAAACCACTATCCTCGGCGATTTTCTTCGCCGTCGCGATCAATTCGGGCCGCGTCTCCACCGCGATCACCTTGCCCCGCCCGGACGGGCCGAAATAAAGATCGTAGAGAATAAAACCCAGATAGGATTTGCCCGCACCCAGATCGGCCAGCACTGGCTGATCTTTCTCTTTAAGCTCGGCATCGATCGCCGGTTTGATCAACTGCGCCAGATGCTGCACTTGCTTCAGCTTGCGCCGGGAATCCGCGTTCAAGCCGCCATTGTGGGTGAGGATATGCAGCGCCTTGAGCAGCGGCACCGATTGGCCGGGCCAGATGTCTTTCAATGCCGGCGCGCTCATTTGAATCCGTCCAGCGCGTGGGTGACGCCGTAATAATAATTATAGGCGCGGATCGCCCAATAGTTCATTTCCGCCCACTGTTTGGGTGGGGTGAGATCGTCCCAGTTGGCGGACAGATCCTTGGCAATGCGATTGGCCATATAGATGCGCCGCCGACCCTGCCAGTAATGCAGAAACGTGTCGTGGATTTCGGCAATGCCCACCTGGCTCAGCCGCAGCACTTCGGATAGCGCAAACTGCTCGATGGCCGGGAATTTCTTGGCGCGGCCAATCAGGGCGTCGATCATCGCCAGAGTGTCATCCAACAGCGAGACATGCGCCGGCTCCATCCCGATCAGGCCGCTGTTGAACATCCAACTATGGGCGACATCGTAATGGTACGCGCCCAGACGCGGCAGCCGGGTGCGAAAGCCCTTCAACGGCGGATAGGGATTGTGTTTCTCAAAGCGGTTCAGCACCACTCCGCCGGTCATCTTCTCTTCCACCTCGGCATGGAAGCCGGGCCGGATGATGGAATCCGAATCCAGGAACAGCACCGGCTCGGCGAAGCTGGTCAGCGCTTCGCGCACCAGGGCCGGCTTGATGCGGTGGTAATAGAGCCCATTGCCCGACCATTCGCGCATGCGCGGCGCGATATCCATCCCCCGGACCGGCCAGTGGCGGTAAAGTTCCGGCGCGTCGGACGCCACCACGATCCGGGCCCGCTTGGGATCGAGTTCGGCCCGAAGCGAAATCAGGCTGTATTTCAGCTCGGCCCGGTATTGGGCCCGCCCGCCATAGTCGAGATAGAGGTAATTCAACATCTTAGCGCCACTCTGGCATGGCCGCGCCGCCCAGCAAACGGGGCAGTTGAGGCGGCAATCCGGGCCTGCTAGACCCCGCGCCTCATGGCCCGGAGTGGCCGAAGGACCCCATGCCCGATCTCGCCCAGATACGAAACTTTTCCATCGTCGCGCATATCGACCATGGCAAATCCACCCTGGCCGACCGGCTGATCCAGGTCACGGGCGGCCTGTCGAACCGCGAGATGAAGGATCAGGTACTCGATTCCATGGAGATCGAGCGGGAGCGTGGCATCACCATCAAGGCCCAGACCGTACGGCTGGATTACACCGCCAAGGACGGCAGAGCCTATATCCTCAATCTGATGGACACGCCCGGCCATGTGGACTTCGGCTATGAGGTCAGTCGCTGCCTAGCCGCCTGCGAAGGCGCGCTCTTGGTGGTGGACGCCAGCCAAGGCGTGGAAGCCCAGACCCTGGCCAATGTCTATCAGGCGATCGATGCGGGGCTGGAGATCGTGCCGGTCTTGAACAAGATCGACCTGCCCGCGGCCGAGCCCGACCGGGTCAAGCAGCAGATCGAGGACGTGATCGGCATCGACGCATCCGACGCGATTCCGATCTCGGCCAAAACGGGATTGAACATCGATCTGGTGCTGGAGGCTGTGGTCAATCGGCTGCCTCCTCCCAAAGGAGAATCGGACGCGCCGCTGAAGGCATTGCTGATCGATTCCTATTACGACGCTTATCTGGGCGTGGTGGTGCTGGTGCGTGTGGTCGACGGCGAACTGAAGAAGGGCCAGAAGATCCGCATGATGGCGACCGACGCCGTCTATCAGGTCGAACAGATCGGCGTCTTCACGCCCAAGAAAGTCGCGGTGGAAAAACTGGGGCCCGGCGAAGTGGGCTTCATCACCGCCCAGATCAAGCAGGTCGCCGATACGCAGGTGGGCGACACCATCACCGACGAGCGCAAGGGCACGCCCACGCCGCTGCCCGGTTTCAAGCCCGCGCAGCAGGTGGTGTTCTGCGGCCTATTTCCCGTGGATGCAGCCCAGTTCGAGGATCTGCGCGATGCGTTGTCCAAGCTGCATTTGAACGACGCCAGCTTTACTTATGAGACGGAAAGCTCGGCGGCGCTGGGTTTTGGCTTCCGCTGCGGATTCTTGGGCCTGCTGCATCTGGAGATCATCCGCGAGCGGCTGGAGCGGGAATTCAATCTCGACCTGATCACCACCGCGCCCAGCGTGATCTGCAAAATCCATATGAATGACGGCACGGTGAAGGAGCTGCACAATCCCGCCGACATGCCGGATGTGACCTATATCGATCACATCGACGAGCCCTGGATCAAGGCGACCATCCTGGTGCCGGACGAATATCTGGGGTCGGTCCTGAAGCTTTGCGAAGACCGGCGCGGGCGCCAGATCGAGCTCACCTATGCGGGCAGCCGCGCCATGGTGATCTATATGCTGCCGCTGAATGAGGTGGTGTTCGATTTCTATGACCGGCTGAAGTCGGTCTCGCGCGGCTATGCCAGCTTCGATTATCACATCGAGGATTACGAAGAAGGCGATCTGGTCAAGATGTCCATCCTGGTCAATGACGATCCGGTGGATGCGCTGTCCATGATCGTCAACCGCCAGCGCGCCGAAGGCCGGGGCCGCGCCATGTGCGAAAAGCTCAAGGACCTGATCCCCCGCCACCTGTTCAAGATCCCGATCCAGGCGGCGATCGGCGGCAAGGTGATCGCGCGTGAAACCCTCTCTGCCCTGCGCAAAGACGTGACCGCCAAATGTTATGGCGGCGACATTTCCCGCAAGCGCAAGCTCCTGGACAAGCAGAAAGAGGGCAAGAAGAAGATGCGCCAGTTCGGCAAGGTGGAGATTCCCCAGGAAGCCTTCATCGCTGCTTTGAAGATGGACGACAATTAGTTGACCCCCTTCCGGCCTTCGCACCTGATGGGTGCTACGTTCGTACGCTGCCGCCACTCACCCTCCCCCTCCTATGCGCTGCGCGCAGAGGGGGAGCCCGGTCCCGACCAAGCTTCGACAAGCGCTTCGTAAGCCGTTATAGAGCCCGCATTCCGGGATCATCCTGATGCGCGTCGCTTTGATCGATTACGGCTCCGGCAATATCGCCTCGGCGGCGAAGGCTTTGGCGCGCGCCGCGGGTGAGACCGACCAGGAGATCAGCGTCACCGCCGATCCGGATCGGGTGCGGCAGGCCGATCGCATTGTGCTGCCCGGTGTGGGTGCTTTCGCCGATTGCATGAATGGTCTTCGCGCCGTGCCCGGCCTGGTCGATGCGCTCAACGAAACCGTGATGAAGAACGGAAAGCCGTTCCTGGGCATCTGCGTGGGTATGCAATTGATGGCGCGTGACGGCCGCGAGTTCGGCGTGCACAAGGGCCTGGGCTGGATCGACGGGGAAGTGGTGCCCATGACACCAGCCGATCCCGCGCTCAAGATTCCCCATATGGGTTGGAACGAGATTGTCACCGTTCAGGAGCATCCCGTGCTGGCCGGCATCGGCAAGGGCGCCCACGCCTATTTCGTCCATAGCTTCGAATTGAAGCCCGAAAGCAAAGGCGATCTTCTGGCCACCACCGATTATGGCGGGGCGGTCACGGCCGCGGTTGGGCGCGGCAATATGGTGGGCACGCAATTCCATCCCGAGAAAAGCCAGGCGGTGGGCCTGCGCCTGCTCTCCAATTTTCTGGCCTGGTCGCCGTGATCATTTTTCCCGCCATCGACCTGAAAGATGGCCAATGCGTGCGGCTGAAACGCGGGCTGATGGAAGAAGCCACCGTCTTCAACGCCGATCCGGCGGCGCAGGCAAAGAGTTTCGTGGATCAAGGGTTTCGTTGGTTGCATTGCGTCGACCTCAACGGCGCGTTCGCCGGCAAGAGCGTGAATGCCGAAGCGATCC
>DATKPL010000407.1:0-4595 GCA_035524155.1 Rhizomicrobium sp. | reverse complement strand
TCGACTTCTTCTACAAATTGATCGGCAATTTCGGCATCGCCATCCTGATGCTGACGGTGGTGGTGAAGATCCTGTTCTTCCCGCTCGCCAATGCCTCGTTCAAGGGCATGAGCCGGATGAAAAAAGTGCAGCCGCAGATGGAGGAAATCCGCAAGCGCCACAAGGAAGACCCGCAGCGCCAGCAGCAGGAGATGATGGAGCTGTACAAGCGCGAGAAGGTCAATCCGGTTGCCGGATGCCTGCCCATGCTGATCCAGATTCCGGTGTTTTTCTCGCTCTACAAGGTGCTTTACGTCACCATCGAGATGCGTCAGGCGCCCTTCTATGGCTGGATTCACGACCTGTCGGCGCCCGATCCCACCTCGATCCTCAACCTGTTCGGACTTCTGCCCTATCACATCCCGCTTTGGATGCCGGCCTATCTCTCGATCGGCATCTGGCCGATCCTGATGGGCATCACGCAATTCATCCAGACCAAGCTCAATCCCGCACCCACCGATCCGGTGCAGGCCAAGATGTTCACCTTCATGCCGATCATCTTCACCTTCATGTTCGCCACCTTCCCGGCGGGCCTGGTGATCTATTACACCTGGAACAATCTTCTCTCGGTGACGCAGCAATATGTGATCATGCGGCGCGAGGGCGTGAAGGTGCATCTGTTCGAGAATCTGAAATTCCGGCGGGCGGACTGAGATGGCCCCCGCGAGCAGATTGAGCGCGGATGACGAATTCGCGCGCAAATTGTTCGCGGGCCCGTGCGATTTCTTCTGGGGCACGGGCGACATCAACAGCCTGCCCAAGCAAAGCCTGCCGGAAGTGAGCTTTGTCGGCCGCTCGAATGTAGGCAAGTCCAGCCTGATCAACGGGCTCACCGGCCGGAAGACCCTGGCGCGCGTGAGCCAGACGCCGGGCCGCACCCGCGAGCTTAATTTCTTCAATCTGGGCAAGAAGCTGATCCTGGTCGATCTGCCGGGCTATGGCTATGCCAAGGCGTCCAAGGAACTGGCGGCGGAGTGGCAGCGGCTGATCTTCGCCTATCTCAGTGGCCGTGCTTCGTTGAAGCGGGTGCTGCTTCTGATCGATTCAAGGCGGGGGGTGATGGACATCGACCGGGCGGTGATGGAATTGCTGGATGGCGCCGCGGTTTCCTACGGCATGGTTCTTACCAAGGCGGATGAGCTGAAAGCCAAAGAAGCCGAAGCGACCCTGGCCGCCGCCGCGAAGGAAGCCGCCAAGCACACGGCGGCCTTGCAGGAAATTCACCTCACCTCGTCACTGACGGGGCAAGGAATGCCCGAACTCCGGACAAGTATCGCCAATTTGATTTAACCCGCGACTTGGTCGTGCCCCCTCCTCCCCTTCGGCGCGAAGCGCCTGGAAGGGGTGAGGAGCGGTTTGCCTAGGCAAACAAAATGGTCCGGTGGACCATTTTGAGCGATGAGCGCCGCGAGCTTAGGCGAGCGGCCGGAATGTGCCCGTAGCACCGTCAGGTGCGAAGGGCGGAGGGGTTAAAACAATGCGGACCCGACTGATCGCCTTGGCGAGCAGTCCTGGTCCGCGTATAAGGCCCCGTTTTCCCGGGCTTATCGAGAGATGACGGACGAGGGCGAAGAGAAAAATCTCAGGCAGCTGGCGCGCTGGCGCCAGACCGGCCGCGTGCTGGTCGAGGCCCTCCCCTTCATCCTCAAATACGACCAGAAGACCATTGTGGTGAAGTATGGCGGCAACGCCATGACCGGCACCGGCGGCACCGACGATTTCAGCCAGGACATCGTCTTGATGAAGCAGACCGGCATCGATCCGGTGGTGGTGCATGGCGGCGGGCCGCAAATCGGCGCGATGCTGAAGAAGCTCGACATCCAGTCGCGTTTCGTCGATGGCCTGCGCGTCACCGACCAGGCGGCGGTGGAAGTGGTCGAGATGGTGCTGACCGGCTCGATCAACAAGCAGATCGTCACCGCGATCAACGCCGCGGGCGGCCGCGCCGTGGGCCTGTCCGGCAAGGACGGCAATCTGGTGATCGCGCGCAAGGTCGAGCTGGAAAAGACCGGCGCCAATGGCGAGAAGGTGATCGAGGATCTTGGCTTTGTCGGCGAACCGCAAAGCGTCAATCCCGAAGTGCTCTACACCATGATGAAGTCCGAGATCATTCCGGTGATCGCGCCCATCGGCGTCAGCCCCAGGGGCGAGACCTACAACATCAATGCCGACACCGTGGCGGGCGCGGTGGCGGGCGCGGTCAAGGCGGAACGCCTGATTCTCCTCACCGATGTGGAAGGCGTGCTGGACCAGGACAGAAAGCTGATCTCACGCCTCACCGCCAGCGAGGCGCGCGCCCTGATCGCCGACGGCACCATTTCGGGCGGCATGATCCCCAAGATCAAGACCGCCATCGATGCGGTGGAATCGGGCGTAAACGCCGCCGTCATCCTGGATGGGCGCATTCCCCATGTGCTTCTGCTCGAACTCTTCACCGAGCATGGCGCGGGAACGCTGATCACCGCCGGATGAGGCCCGGATGAGGCTCTGCGCGGCAGGATTGGTGGCGTTGACGCTGCTCGCGTTCGCCTCGCCTGCCCAGGCCGCGCTCAAGCTCTGCAACCGCACCAGCTATATCCTCTATGCCGCCACATCGTCGGTGGTGAGCCCCGGCTCGACCACCCATGGCTGGGTCCGTATCGCGCCGGGCGATTGCCAGACCGCGCTGCCGGAAAAACTCACCGCGCAAAGCTATCTGGTCTATGCCCGCTCATCGCTGGCCTATTCCGGGCCGCAGCGCGCCTGGGGCGGGAATTTCCCTTCCTGCGTCAAGGAAGGCGATTTCACCCTGCATCAGGGCGTGACCGCGCCTTATTGCACCGGGGGCACGGTCTTCTCGGTGCCGTTCGCCGCGATAGACACCCATGGCCGCCCCGACTGGACCATGACCTTCGACGACCAGCCGGCTTATCCGACCCTTGAAGCGGCGCAACTGGCGGGCGTGAAGCGGTTGCTCAAGGACAATGGCTATAGAATCCCAGCCATCGACGCCAAGCCAAGCAAGCCGACCGAGGCCGCGCTGAATGATTTCCGCAAGAAAATGCATTTCCCGCCCCAGGCCGGAAATACGCAATTGTTCGCCAGCCTTGAAAGCCAGGCCACCAGGAACGGCCAGGCGCCCCAGGGCTATACCGTCTGCAACGACGACAAGAACGATGTTGTGGCGGCCGTGGCCGAAGTGGCGAACGGCGATTATGTGGCGCGGGGCTGGTGGCGGGTCGCGGGCAATGCCTGCGCCCGGCTGATCACCACGCCATTGCGCGAAAGCACAACTTGGCTGCTTGTGCAGCGCCCGGGCGGCCCCGCGCTGGTGTCAGGCCCCGACCAGTTCTGCGTCACCGCCCAGGAATTCGAGATCAAGGGACGCGGGCGTTGCACCGAGCGCGGCTACACCCAGGCAGGCTTTGCCCGCACCTCCACAGCCGGATCAACCGGCCGCGTCGTGCATGTGGGCGGCAATGGCCTTCAAACCGCGACGTCGAAATAGGAGAGATGCCAGCGCATCTCTTCCTTGCTGAGCGGGAAATGCACGCCGCCGCGGGCCGGCAGCAATTCATGACCTGGCAACTTCATCACCGAGGTCTGGATGCGGAACGCAGTACGCATGCTGAGATGGGCATGCCACACCAAAGCCACCAGCGGCTTGGCGCTGTGCTGGCTCATGATCTTGCGCACCGTGGCTTCCGGCACCCGCGACAATTCCGCCAGCGCCAGGACCACGGTTTCACGCCGTCCGGCCAACGCGGCATTCTCGACGAATGCGTCGTCCAGCCCGCGCGCGTCCTTGGCCTTGGCCACGGCTTGCGCGGCGCCTTCGGCTTCGGCCTTGGGCGGTTCCTTCTGCTCCAGCCGCGCCTTCAGCCGGCGGGCAATATGGGTCTGGGTTTCCGGACTGAGGTCTTCGCGCTTCGACAGCAATTCGATCAGGGCCGAACTCACGAAATTGGCGATGCGGCGGATGGCGCGGGCCGAAAGATCGGCGCGCAGCACCAGGGGCTCATGCCAGCTTTCGAACTGTTCCGCTTCCTCGACGATATGGTCCATCGTCTCCTTGCGGATCTTGGCGTCCTTGTTGACCAGGAGAGACGCGACCGCCGAGACATCGAGCGATTGCACCAGAGCATCGCTCACCTTCTCGCTGAGGGATTTCCGGCGCGAAATGGCGGAAAGCACTTTCTGCACCTTGCCGGCGGCGATCACTTCCATCAGGTCCGCATCGGACAAAAGCGGCGAATATTCCAGGATCGGCGCGGCGACGATCTCCTCCAGGTCGTGCGCCAACCTGAGCGCCACGTCATGGGGGATGCAGTCCATCTGCTTGACTTCCTCGGCCAGGATGGCGCGCACCTTGACGGCGCTGTCCTTGGCCAGGACTTCCAGGGTGGCGATGGTGAGCGCCACGGTCTCTTCATTCTCGCGCGTTTCCAGGCCCGGCATCAGCCGGGCGATCTTGACCGCCAACTCGGCGCGCACCGCTTCGACCGTGTCATCGGCCAGCATGCGGTTGACATTCGCGGGAACCGCCTTGTTGCCGGCGACGGCCTGGCGCGTGGCGG
>DATKPL010000406.1:0-3686 GCA_035524155.1 Rhizomicrobium sp. | reverse complement strand
TTTCCATCACCACCGAGAATGTCATCGCCGAGACCACGCTCAGCCCCTATATCGAGAACACCACGCACTGGAACGACTGGTTCCGCACCGTCCTGGGACTGCGCAGCGATGCCTATTGGATGGACGTGCACAATATCGCGGGCGGCAATTCGGGCGACAAGGACGCGCAGGTCCTGAGCCCCAAGGTGAATTTGATCTTCGGGCCGTGGGACGCGACCGAGTTCTACATCGATTTCGGCCAGGGCTTTCACAGCAACGATGCGCGCGGCGTGATGGCGGCGGCCGATCCCGCCACGGCCTTGCCCCGCTCGACCGGGGGCGAAGTGGGCGTGCGCACCACCGTCATTCCGGGATTGCGCAGCGAATTGTCGCTCTGGATGCTGAATCTCCAGTCCGAACTGGTGTGGGACGGCGATGCCGGCACCAACCAGCCCGCGGGCCCCACCCAGCGCTATGGCGTCGAGCTGGCGAACTGGTACACGCCCACCAAATGGCTGACCATCGACGCCGATTATGCCTGGAGCCGCGCCTATTTCACCGACGCGGAAGCGGCGGGCGATTATGTGCCCGAAGCCCTGAACGCGACCTTCGACGGCGGCGTGGCGGTGCATGATCTCACCGGCGCGCTCAATCCGTGGTCGGTGGGATTGCGGCTGCGCTATTTCGGGCCGCGTTCCTTGACGCAGGACGGCGCCATCCAGTCGCGGGCCACGACATTGCTGTATGCCGATCTGGGCTATCGCCTCGATCCGGACTGGTCGGTGGGCCTGGAAATGTTCAATCTGCTCAATGCCCAAAGCAGCGACATCGATTATTATTATGCGTCGCGCCTGCCGGGTGAGCCGCTGGCGGGTGTCAACGACATCCACACCCATCCGTCCGAGCCGCGCGAATTGCGCATCCGCGTGACGCGGTTGCTGTGATGGCTATGCCCTGTCCCAAAATGGATCCGCCATCTTGTATTGGGGCTTGGGCTTCAGCTCCGGAACGGAAGGTTTGCCGGTCAGGTGCAGGCGCGATTTGCGGCACGCTTTATATTTCGGGTCGGTCTCCGAATAGATGGCGCAGGGATCGGTGCCATTGATGCGGGACTCAAAGACCTGGGCCATGCTCTCGTCATACCGGATCAGGCGGAAGGCGGGCGGCGGATCGACCACAAGAAAGACCGCCGCGCTGAAGCCCAGCGCGATGCCCAAAGCCAGAAAGGGGACAAAGCGGACCACGCTTTATAATAGCACCCCACGGACCTGCGGAAAACGTGCTACCCAAGGACCGAAAATCACTATCTGGTTCCGGGGCACGAGGGGAACGGCGCATGCCATCGCATTTGCGGATATTTTTCTGGCTGATCGCGGCCATCGCCGCCTATTGGGTCGTGTCGGTGGCCTGGGTGATGATGTTCCCGCCCGCCGAAATGGTCGCGGCGCTGGCCAGGGTGTCCGCCGCCTTGCGCGAGCAGATCCGGGAGAATGCCTGGCGCATCACCATCGTCTCCACCGCCATCCGTGTCGTGGTCTTTGTCGGCCTGGCGTGGCTGGCCGCTTTCCGCCGCCAGAACTGGGCGCGCTGGGCGCTGCTGGCGGTCTTCGTCCTCTCGAATGCCGCGCCTTACGCGGCGGCGGTCTATTTCGGGCGGGTGCCGGAATTCCTGCTCCGCTATCGCGATCTTCAGGCCGACATCATCGCCGCCCTGATTGCGCTGGCGTTGGTGTTCGCCTTCACCGGCAATGCCCGCGGGGCATTCAAAAGGTGAAGCATTTTTGCCCCCTCCGCCCTACGCACGCTCGAGAGCGTGCTACGTTCGTACGCTGCCGCTACTCACCCTCCCCCGCCAGCATGCTTCGCATGCGCAGGGGAGGCGGGTCATGACCAGGCGGATAGGGATGTTGGCTGTCGTGGCTGCGTTGATGCCCCTGACGGCAAGCGGGCAGGGCGACGATTACGGGCCCTATCACGCGCTTCTGGCCAAGGAATGTCCGGCCCAGCATCTGGAATTGCTGAGCCCCGGCGAGCTGGACGACCTGATCGAGGTGAATTTCCACGACGCGCTGCCGGGCTCGCTTCAGACCAGGCTCGACACCGCCGACAGGACCGAAAAGGAAGCCTGCGCCAACGCGGTCGCGGGTCTCGCCTGTTTCAATGTCGCCTATCTGAGAGCCATGAGCGACGTGAATTTGCTGCCGCGCTTCGCCAAATTGGTCTGCGCCTCGGGCCTTTCCTGCAAGGGCCAGTCCGACTGCGCGCGGGCGGATTAGCGCGGCGTGTTGCGCATCACCGCCTTGTCCTGCCAATGCAGGCAATCATTATAGGTGTCGCGGAAGACGGCTTGCTGGGTTGCGGGCTCGATGCCGTTTGCGGCGGCGTCATTCATCCGGGCCTGTGCAATGGCGGTGCAGCTGTTCGCGGCCAACGGCGCGCGACGGGGAGGATCGGCGGATGTCGCGCATCCCGCCATCGCCAAGCACGTCGCCCAACACACGGCAATCCAAGCAACCCGGCGCATTGTGCATGCCCCCAACAGGGAACACGCTAGCAGCTAACGAGCGCGCGCGCTTACGCATTCGTTATAACAATCGGTCGGAATCATCTTCACGGACATGAAAGACCGCTCAGGCTTGGGGCAGGCGGCGGGTACGCTTTGGCACCGTGATGGCGCCGCCGCGGCGCTATTGCAGGGCCTGGTGCCGGGACGGCATCATCTTGAAGGCGAAGAACTCATACCAAGGTGTGCGCGGCTTGCCGACCAGCGCGCCGTCGATCTGGTTGATGCATTCCGAAAGCTGCTGGACCGACTCGTCGATGTCCCGCTGCTTGGCCTTGAGGTCGGTGATGCGGCGCAGGAATTTCGAGCGCGCCGCCAGCAATTCGTCGCGGACATCGCTGTCCTTGTATTCGTACATCTGCAGCACGTCGCGCATCTCGGTCACGGAATAGCCCAGCCGCCGGCCCCGCAGCGCGATCAGGATGCGGGCATAATCCCGGAAGGAATAGATCCTTGTCTCGCCCCTTCTGGCCGGGGCGATCAGCCTCATTTCCTCATAATGCCTGAGCGTGCGCGCCGTGACGCCAAGCAGTTTGGTCAACTGGCGCATCGTATAGGATTGGGTCATTTCGGTCCTCCAGAGCAGAAATTCAAAGCGCTTTCCCGCCCCGCGCGTCAAGATGCGCGTGCGTAATGTTCCCGTATGCGGCAAGCGTGGGTCAGCTTTTGCGCGCCTTTTCCAGCGCGGCCTCCAGCCGGGCGCGCGTCTTGGTCCAGCGCGCCTCTTCGTCGGCGATACGGCGGTCCAGCTCGCGGGTGAGCTTGTCGCGCCGCGCCTGATGATCCTCGCGCGCGTCGTCGAGCGCGGCTTGTGCTTTTTCGACCGCGGATGAGCGTTTCTCCGCCTCGCGTCTTGCGGCTGCGTCTTCCTTGGCGCGGGCGCGTTCGCGTTCGGCGCGCGCCTTCTCGAACGAGATGATGGCGGCGGGCGAGGTTTTTCTTTCGGCGGTCTTGGCCGGGCGCTGCGCTTTCTTCTCCTGGGCTTTTTTTGTCTTGAGCGCGGGCGCCTCTTTCACCGACGGGAGAGCAAAGCCCGCGGGCAGGGCGGCGTCTTCCTGGAACGGCTCGCCGGTGCCGACCGGACGGCGGAGCACGATGCCGGGCCTGGCCATCGCCGCCTTGACGATCGCCGCATCGTTCGTCT
>DATKPL010000405.1:0-3265 GCA_035524155.1 Rhizomicrobium sp. | reverse complement strand
AGAGATGTCAATCCATTCCGTCCTGTGATCCGGCCGTTCATGGTCATGGCCAGGAGACGGCTGCGCCCGCCCTGAAGCTCCCAGACGGGAGCAAACCGGAAATGGATGCCCAGCACGTCGCCCAACTCGTGACAATGCTGGATCCAGCCGGTGCGAGGCGGGGAATCCCAGATGATCTGCTTGGGCGCGCGCGGCGCGGGTACCGCGCGCGGAATGGAGGCGACGGTCTTGATGCCGGTCTTTTCCAGGACTTCGCCGATGATTTCGGCTTTGCAGCCTTTTTCCGTGGCCAGTGCCGCGGGCACTTCGCCCACCACGCTGCGCACGGAGATTTCCTGCACGCCTGCGCCCCACAATTTTTCGCAGACCTTTTGCATGATGTCGCCCAGCGCGGCATCGGCGGCGTCCTGGCTGAGATTTTGGAAGGTGGCGACATAGGCGAGTTCGCCCACCACTTCGAAATGATCGCCGGGGCCTTGCGCCTTCTTCAGCGCGGTGTTGACCAGCTTATGGACCAGAAGCGACAGGCGCGGCCAGCGATCGCCAAGGCGATGCTTGATGGGTTCGAGCTGGAGGACGTGAACCTTGGCGGCAGAAATGTTGCCGGAGGGGATGCGGTTAGCCCCCTCGAAAGCGTTCGGTTCGGCGCAAGTCTGTAGCAATGGGCTGCCCCGCCATCCCGGCGGCTTGCGCAGCCGGCCCAATGATTTAACTCAATCTATCCGCGACATGTTGAGGGCCGGTTAATAACTTCTCTGGACGAAGTTCCCTGGAAACCATGTCCGGAATTGCGCATTATCACTTTACAGACGTGGATCGAGCGTACTTTAGCCCTGCCCCCAAAGGCGGGGCTTTTTTATGCCCTTTCCGCTGGGGAACAATTTCCGGCTATACCGGGTCGGGGGGCGGCGGGCATGCGGTTCGAAGAAGGCAATCTGGACGATCCCCGGGTGGCTGCGCTGCTCCACGCCCATGTGAGCCGGGCGCGGGCCGAAACCGGGCGGGGCAGCGCCCATGCCCTGGATTCGAGCGGGCTCAAGACTCCGGACATCCGATTCTGGACGGCCTGGCGTGGGGGCCAAGTGTTGGGCATGGGCGCATTGAAGACGCTTGCGCCCGACCATGGCGAGATCAAATCCATGTACACCGCCGAAAGTGCGCGCCAGCAAGGCGTGGGCTCGGCGGTGCTCAAACACATCCTCGCCGAGGCGGCGGCGATGGGCCTGGCAAAAGTGAGCCTGGAAACAGGCTCGTGGGATTATTTCCGTCCCGCGCATGCTTTCTATCGCCGCAACGGCTTTGCCGAATGCGCGCCGTTTGGCGATTACAAGCCCGATCCCAACAGCATCTTCATGACGCGCGCGGTGGCCTCGATCAGGTGACAAGGCGTGGGCGGCCCGGCACGCCCAGGGCGCAGTCGAGAGAAGCCCGGTCCCATTGCGCGAGATCGGCCGCGGCCGCATAGGTCGCCTGAAGAAAATCCATCACAAGTTTTTCCGGATTGGCGGATTTCCGCACCGTGTCATAAGGCAGGATGAATTCGCCCAGTTGCGCGTCATATGCCGCGCCTTCGGGTATCGCGGCATCGCGAAAGCCCTTGGGCTCGGGATAGGCATAGGAATAGAACGCGGCGCGCGGATAGGCATCGTGGCCCGGCCAGAAACCGGCGCTGCTGACTTCATGCGAATAGGCTTCGCGCGTCACCCGGTCCGATAGGCCCGGAATGCCGCCGGGATGAAGCGGCGCGCGGCGGCCCGAGAACCGCGTCACCGCCAGGTCGAAGCCGCCCCAGAAAAGATGAACCGGACTGGCCTTGCCCAGAAAGCCGGTGCGGAAATGTTTGAACAGGCTGTCGGCGTTGGCTAGGGTTTGGAAATACCGCTCCACGCTCTTTGCATCATAGGGGCGGGGCGCGCGATCCAGTTCGAACGGAACGGCGTTGACGAGTTCGCTGGGCTCGAGCGTGATCTGAACCTTGACACCCAACGCGCCGAGCAGCGCCATCACCCGCCGATAGAAATCCGCCACCGACATCGCCTCCAGCGGAATTTCCGCCATCGCCCCGGCGCTGTCACGCCCCATCAGGCAATGCGAAATGAAATCGAATTCCAGTTCGAAGATGCGGCCGTCATAAGGAATCGGCGAAGTCGAAAGGCCGCGCGGCGTCACGTAAAACGGCACCTGCCAACTGTGATTAAGCCATGGCGTCAGCGCCAGGCGTACCTTGCCCGCGATCTGCAGCCAGAGCTGGAGCGCCAGCGCGGTTTCGCGCCATTCCCGGTATTCAAGCTCCGGCCAGTTTGCCGGCATGGCGCGACCTAATGGCTTTGCGCGGAATTGCCGCCGTGAAAGCGTCCAAAGCTTCTCGCCAGCATCAGGGACATCAAGAGGCCGCCAAGACCCGCCGCCACCATATGCGTGCCGGAATAGACATTGAAGTCACCGACACGGCAGATCAAAAGCCACCCCATGACGATGTTGGCGATGCCCCAAAGGACATTGACGGTGGACGAAGACAGGCCCTGGCCGGGCGGCTTGGCGAAGGGGCTCTGAAAGGCGCGCCCCATCAATCCACTCACGAAATGGGGAATTGCGTTGGTGAGAAATGCTCCGCCGAAGAAATAGGATACATAAGGCAGCCATTGCATCATCCCAGCCTCCCTTGGCGAATGTGACACAAAGTTATCATTCTTTCCGTGTTTCGGCGCGAGTTTTCCGAAGCCGCTTTCCACGATATGATGGAGCCGGGTTGGTGGTGGAGGGATGAATGACGATCGCCGGCATGGGTGACCGCCTCGCGGCGCGTGCGGTTCGCGAGCATTGGAAATTGTTCCTCACCGAGGGCGTCATCCTGGTGGTCCTGGGGATGGCGGCAATCCTTGTTCCGGTGCTGGCCAGCGTGGTGATCGCGGTCTTCCTCGGCTGGCTGTTCGCGGTGGGCGGGATCGTGGGGTTGGTTGCCACCATCATGGGACGGCGTGCGCCGGGCTTTGGCTGGGCATTGGTTTCCGCGCTTGTTGCTCTTGCCGCGGGACTGGCGCTGATCGGCTGGCCGGTAGCGGGCGCTGTGTCCGTGACGTTCGTCCTCACCGTCTTTCTTATCGCCGACGGCATCCTGATGATTGCGTTCGGGCTCGATCACCGCAGAAGCATGTCCGCCCAATGGGGTTGGCTTGTGGTCAATGGCGTGGTGGACCTGGTGCTGGCGGGATTGATCGTCTGGGCGCTTCCCGGCTCGGCGGTATGGGCGCTGGGTCTGATCGTG
>DATKPL010000404.1:0-15763 GCA_035524155.1 Rhizomicrobium sp. | reverse complement strand
CAGGGAGATCTCGGTGCCGCACTTTCAAAGAAGGGACTTTGTTGCCTCCGCGCTGGGGTTTTTCGGCGGCGTGATACCGGCATGGGGCGGATCCGGAGCCGACGCGGCTTTCAGCGAGATCGAAGCCCGGCTGGGCGGCCGCGTCGGTTTGTCGGTGATCGATACGGGAAGCGGAAAGACCTTGTCTTGGCGCGGGGGCGAGCGGTTCGCCATGTGCTCGTCCTTCAAGTGGGTTTTGGCGGCGTCGGTTCTGGCGCGCGCCGACAAGGGCGAGCTTCACCTGGACGACCTGATTTCCTATGGACCTAAGCAAATTCTTCCCCATGCGCCCATCACCGGCGCGCATGTGAAGCAAGGCCACATGCGGATCGAGGATCTTTGCGCCGCCGCAGTGGAAGAAAGCGACAATACGGCCGCCAATCTTCTGTTGGCGCGGATCGGTGGTCCGGCGAGCGTCACCGCCTATGCCAGAAGTGTGGGCGACCATGTCACAAGGCTCGATCGCAACGAACCCAGCTTGAACGAAAACCGTGCCCACGATCCCCGCGATACCACCACGCCCGACGCCATGGTGCAGACCATGAAGGCGGTCTGGACCGGTGACGCGCTCAGTCCGCCTTCGCGTGTGAAATTGCTGGATTGGCTGAAGAAATGCGATACCGGCAGCCATCGCCTGCGCGCGGGCATTCCCGCCAGCTGGAGCGAAGGCGACAAGACCGGCACCGGTGATCGCGGCGCCGCCGTCGACAATGCCATCCTTTGGCCGCCCCATCGCGCGCCGATCCTGGCGGCTGCTTACACCAGCGATTCCGCCAAGCCGACCGAGCAGCTGGAGGCGGCGCTGGCCGATCTGGGCCGATTGATCGGAGCGCGTTTCGCCTAAGGCGCGGGCGGGGTCGTCGATCCCGGCACCGGCAGTTCATTGCCGCCGGGCGCCTGGCGCGGAGAAACCGGTCGCGCCGGGCGTGCGCGTGACGGCTGGCGTTCCGGCGCCGTGATGTCTGACGTCGTGGCGGCCGTTGACGGCGGCGGCAGGGCGAGCGCCCAGTTCACGATCTGCGCCACCACTCTTGCCAGCGCGGTATCGAAAGCCTGAACCACGGCGTCCACGCTGTTGGCGGAAGCCGGCTCGGTGGCATTGACGGTGAGATTGGCGACGATCTTGCGCGAATGCACCTCGGCCATATGCGCAATGATGGTGATGGTCGCGGTGGGCGCGCCGTCCGGCGTGGCATAGCGCGCCTCGAAATCTCTTATGTCGGTGGTGAGCTGGTAATCGGCGTGCAGGGAATCCTCGTCGCGCGCCACCGAGTCGATGCGTCCGGTGGCTTCGAAGCCGGCCAACAGCACCGTCTGGATCAGGCTGGGCAGGCGGTCCGGCCAGACCGCGTTGGCGTAATAATCGAGCTGGGTATCGCTTTTCGCCAGCGCCACGCGGTCTGTGTCCAAGGAATCCGAGGCATCGGGCTTGACGATGGACAATGCCCAGGAAATTTTTCCGCCGCCCTGCGCAGGCGGAGCAGGGCGCAGCACATAGATCTGCGACGCTGGCGGCGGTCCCAGAATGTTGCCGCATGCGGCGAGCACCAGAGACGATGCGCCGATCAGGACTATGCGCCGGCTTGGCGCGAAATCGGGCTTGCTCATTTGGGTTCGTATCCTTTGCGCCGGTCGCCGAACAGGATCCTGCTGGGATCGCGATTGAGCTGTTCGGAGAATTTGTTGAGGTTGGCCACCATCCGCCTGGTCTCGCTGATCAGGTCGGAAAGCTGCGCCAGGCCGTCGCCGTTGATGAAAGCGTCGGCGTCGTCGGCCACCTTGCCGTACTTCTTCACGGTCGTATCCACGTCGGCGATGGTGGGTTTGAGATCCTGGGATGCGTCGCGCAGGTTGGCGGTGGCCTCGTTGGCATTGCGCAAGGTGGCATCGATGTCGGCCGACCGTTTGGCGATGGTGGTGGTGGTCTGGTCCAGGCTCGCGAGGATATGCGCCACGGCGCGGCGGTTATTGTCGTTGAGGAGGTCGTTGAGCCGGCTGGCTGCGACGTTCAGTTTGGCCACCACTTCGGGCGCCGATTGCTCGAGTTGCTGCAGGGTGGACTGCTTGGCGCGGATCACGGGATAGCGCTGGCCGGGCTTGGCCGTCAGCGGGGGTGAGTTCTTGGTTCCGCCGCTGATTTCCACATAGGACGCGCCGGTCAGTCCCTGGCTTTCGATCGAGGCCAGACTGTCTTCATGGATCGCGAGATTGGGCTGAACCTGAAGCGTCACCACCACGCTTTGGGGATCGTTGGGATCGAAAGCCAGATCGGTGACCCGGCCCACTTCGATGCCGTTGTAGCGGGTGATGGTGCCCTTGCCCAAACCCGTCACCGGTCCTTTGAAGAAGGTCTGGTAATAGGCGTATTCCTGGCTGTACTGCACGCCGGCCAGCCACAGGATCGTCACCACCAGCCCGATCACGCAGGCCAGCACGAAGGCGCCCACCGCGACATAATTGGCCTTGGTTTCCATGCGCGCCTCTTATCCGGCCAGCGCGGCGTGGCCGCGCGGCCCTGAAAAATAATCGTGAATCCAGGGGGTGGTGTCTTTGCGGAATTCCGCGATGGTCCCGGTTTTGATCTTCTTGTCCACCAAAACGGCGATGCGGTCGCAAATCGCGCTGAGACTGTCGAGATCGTGCGTCACCATGAAGACGGTGAGGCCCAGGCTTTCCTGCAGTTCGGCGATCAATTGATCGAATTGGTTGGCCGAGATGGGATCGAGCCCGGAGGTGGGCTCGTCCAGGAACAGAAGCTCGGGGTCCAGCGCCAGGGCTCTGGCCAGTCCGGCGCGCTTTTTCATACCGCCTGACAATTCGGATGGATATTTGCCCGCCGCGTCGGGCGGAAGGCCCACCATCGCGATCTTCATCGCGGCGATCTCGTCCATCAATTCCTGCGACATGGATGTGTATTCGCGCAAGGGCACCTGGATGTTCTCCGCCACCGTCTGGCTGGAGAACAACGCGCCCTCCTGGAACAGGATGCCCCAGCGCACCTCCAGGGCCCGCATGCGGCTGCCCTCGGCATAGCCGGTGCGCTTGCCGAATACCTCGATGGTGCCTTCGCGCGGCTTGTTGAGGCCGATGATGGTGCGCAACAGGACCGACTTGCCCGTGCCCGAGCCTCCCACCACGCCCAGGACCTCGCCGCGATAGACATCGAGATCGACATGATCATGTACGATCTTGCTGCCGAAACCGGTGACCAGGCCGCGGATGCGGATGATCACGTCTTTTTCCCCACCGGTCTTTTTTGGGTCCGGCGCCATCAGATCCCCAGCACCGAAAACATGATGGAAAAGGCGGCATCCAGCACGATCACCAGGAACACCGATTCCACCACCGATTTGGTGGTGAGAAGACCCACGCTGGCGGCGTTGCGCTCGACCTGGAAGCCTTCGTAACAGCCCACCAGCGAAATCACGAAGGCGAAGACGGGCGCCTTGATCAGTCCCACCATCAGCGTGCTGACGCTGATCGCCTCGTTGAGCTGGCGCATGAAGGAAGGGATATCGATGCCGAGCTGGAAGTAGCACATGGTCGCGCCCCCCACGATGCCCATGATGTCGGCAAAGAAGGTGAGGAGCGGCAGCGAGATCACCAGCCCGATGATGCGCGGCAGGACCAGCGTGTCCACCGTGTCGAGCCCCATGGTCTGCATGGCGTCGATTTCCTGGTTGACGCGCATGGTGCCCAGATGGGCCGTGAAGGCGGAACCGGAACGCCCGGCCACCACGATGGCGGTAACGAGGCCGCCCAGCTCGCGCAGCACGCCCACGCCCAGAAGATTGATGGTGAAGACTTCCGCGCCAAAGCGCTTCAACTGGTCGGCGCCCTGATAGGCCACCACCACGCCGATCAGGAAAGCGAGCAGCCCCACGATGGGAAGAGCGCTGATGCCTGTCTCCTCGACCTGGTTGATCATGGCGGCGAGGCGCAAATTCTTGCGCGGCGCCGCGATCATTTCGCCGGTTTCGACCGTGACCCGGCCCAGATAGCCCAGCATGCGCCAAGCCTGTTTGCCGGCGTCCACCGTGGCCTTGCCGATGCGGTAGAGCCTGTAGATGCTGGGCCGCATCCGCGGCCCGCGGCGCCGGCGCCGGGGCTCGGGCTTGTCGTCGCGGTCGATATTCCTGATCAGCGCGCCATAGCGTTCCGGGACGTCGAAGCTCGAGATCTGGTGGCCTGCCGCTTCCAAGGCGCGTGCGGTGCGCAAGAGAAGCCAGGCGCCGGTGGAATCCAGTTTCTCGATCTTGCTGCCGTCGATGGTCAGGGCTTGGGCCTTGCCCACCTCAAGCTTTTGCAATTGCTGGTCGAGACGGGCGCTTTCGGCAATGGTCCAACGCCCCCCGGCGCGGAACACATTGCGCTCCAACTTGAACCAGGCCGCAGGTTCGGCCGTATTTTCGATGCTGACCATGAAGGTTGGGGAGCCCCGGGCTAACCTTCAAAAATGCGGCAGGACGGACGAAAGTTCCCAAAAGTTCCACAACTATGCCCCCTCCGGCCTTCGCATCGCAAGCTCTGCTACGGCCACCTCCCTCACCAGCATACTCCGCATGCGCGGGGGAGGCGGGTCACGACCAAGGATCGCCGATATTTGGCGCCAGCGTTATATCGCGCAGGACTTCCGCCGCTGGCCAGGAACGGCGCGACGGGCTCATCTATCAGCGTGTCGAGAATTTCTTCCCCCGCATGGTGAAGCCATTGGCGGGGGAAGATGTGCGCTAGCGGGCTTGCCCGCGTGGCGCACAGATCGGGGCAATTAGATAGGCCACCAGTCGAGCTGGTATTTGTAGTTCTTGTCCGAATCCTGCTGCGTCCAGCCGCCGCCCAGCGCTATATAGAGGCTGACATCGGCCTCGAGCCGCGCCAGCTTGGTCTGCACCAGGGTGTTCTGCGCCGAGAACAGGGTCTGCTGCGCTTGCAGCAGGTTGAGGATATCGATCGTGCCTTCGCGATACTGCAGCTCGGAAATGCGGAACGCCTCGGTCGAAGCGCGCACTTCCTCGGTCAACGCCACCAGCTGGTCGCCGTCGGACGCCACCTGGCCCAGCGCCGTTTCGACGTTGTTGAAGGCGGTGAACACGGCCTTGCGGTAATCGGCGATCTGTTCCTGTTCCTGGGCCAGCGCCAGGTCGGTGGCGGCTTTCTTCGCGCCGCCGTCAAAGATGGTCTGCAGCAGCGACGCGCCGATGCTCCACGCGAAATTGCCGGGATTGATCAGGCTGCCGATCACAGGAGCGGCGTAACTGCCTGAACTGGTGAGGCCGATCTGCGGGAAGAAGGCGGCGCGCGCCGCATCCACATTGGCATGGGCGGCATAGAGGTTGGCTTCGGCTTCCGCGATGTCGGGGCGCCGCAGCAGCACTTCCGAAGGAAGCCCGCCCTGCACCACCGGCGAGGCGATGCCGTCCATGTTCTGCGCCTGCACGTCGAAACCTTCGGGCGCGCGGCCAAGCAGAATGGCCAAGGCATAGCGCGCCTCGCGCTCTTCCTCGATCAGGCTGGGAAGGGTGGCTTCCTGCCCGGCAATGACGGCTTGCTGGTTTGCCAGATCGAGGTTGGACGAGACGCCGGCCACGACCTTGGCTTCGACCACGGCCAGAATGCGCTTGGCGGCGTCGATATTCTGGCGGGTGATGGCGATGCGTTCGCGGGTGGCAAGGACGGTGAAATATTCCTGGGCCACGCTGCTTTCGGTGGTGAGCCCGATCACGGTCTCGGCGTAACGGGCCGAACGCAGATTCTCCCGCGCCTGGCGCAGGCGATCCTGGTTGAGGCCCCAGAAATCGAGCTCATAGCTGGCGGCCAATCCGGCCGTGAAATCATTACCGGTGGTCGAGACCGATGTGCCCGGATTCTCGGTGATGACGCCGCCCGGACCTGTGGTGAAAGTGGGACGCGATGTGTGGGTGCCGGTCCGCGTGACGCCGCCCTGCAGATTGACGGTGGGCAGAAGATTGGCGAAGGCCTCGGCATCGGTGGCCTCGGCTTCGATCACGCGCGCGGCGGCGGCGGCGATATCGAGATTCTCCTTTTGCGCGGTTTCCATCAAGGCGGGCAGCTCATCGGCCTTGAAGTTCATCCACCAAATGGCGTCGGGCCAGATCGGAGACTGAGTGTCCACCACCGGCGCGGTGAAGGCTTTGGGCATGTCGCCCGCGCGGTTCATCGGCGTGGGGTTGGGGGTGACGCAACCGGCTGCCGTCAAGGCAAGCATGCTGACGGAAAGACCGCGGAAAATCGCTTTCATCGAATGCTCATCAACTAGTGTGAAGCCTTGCCTAGCCCCGTTGGCGCACCCTCTTACCGGCGCGCGGCAATGGACGCAAATATGGCGATAAGTCCTTCTTGTACAAGGGCGTGGACTGTAAACCTTTGTCGCGGCAATGGCGAAAGCGCGAGATTTTGGGGGTCAGATGGGCCCGGAACCAAGAGTGGACGGCCGGACTGATGGCTTTACGTGGGGGGCACCAAAGCCGGTCCGACCGTCCGATGGCTGTATCCCTTGGTGGAGCGCCGAACGGACACAAAGCCAACCGAAAGGCTAGACCCGGGTCCCCGGCAGGGGAAAGGTCGATGGGGGTTAAAATTGTAATGGAGTGTCGCCAACGGGTCGCCCTCAGCGGAGCGGCGAAACAAAAGCGGGAGAGACGTCGTTGGTGCTGCCGTGCATGACAAAAGCAAATGCAATCAACGCCCTTTTATAAAGAGGTTTTTATAATGCCTTGGACTTATATCGCGCCGATCCTGCTTCTCTGTTGCTCCAACATCTTCATGACCTTCGCTTGGGCGAGAAGCGGTCCGCCTTGGCGGACGCAAAGCGCCAGTGGCGCTTTGCGAGCGACGAGCGCGCCGAGCTTGGGCGAGGCGCGGGGGGATACACGCGCGGAGGCTTTCATATGAGCTTCGCCTATATCGCGCCGATTCTGCTCCTCTGCTGCTCCAATATCTTTATGACGTTTGCGTGGTACGGCCAGCTCCGCTTCCCCACTGCGCCATTGCTCTGGGTGATCCCGATCAGCTGGAGCATTGCGTTTTTCGAATATTGCTTCGCCGTGCCCGCCAACCGCATCGGCCATCAGGTCTATTCGGCGGCCCAGCTCAAGACCATGCAGGAAGTGATCACCCTGATCGTGTTCGCGGTCTTCTCGGTGACCTATCTGGGCGAGCCGCTGAAATGGAATCACGGCGTGGCGTTCGGCCTGATCGTGGCGGCGGCCTATTTCGCGTTTCACAAATTTTAGCCAGCTAGCCGCTGGGCCATGGATTGTCGTGGAAATTGTCCACGGGGCGAAGCGGCACCGGCAGCGCGGGATTGGCGCCGATATAAATCTCCAATGTCATCTGGTTGGAATTCTTGTCCCACACCATTTGGGGCGCGACACCGCCGGGCTTGCGGAAGGTGGTGCCGTCGAAATCGAAGGGCCGCGCCAAGACGCCGTCCCAGGCGGTGGCAAGGTCGGCGGCGAGGCGGGCGCGCATTTCCCGCATCTGGTCGGGCTTGGCTGCATCCACATTGGTGATGTCGGGCGCGCTCACTTTGACCATGCCGTCAGGCCCGATCTCCACCCGCGCCGCCACCAGCACGCCATTGCCGTCATAGCCGCCTTCCCAGCGGCCCACGGGCGGGGTGTGCTTGGCGCACGCCGCCAGCAGCAGAAAAGCCAAAAGCACCACGGATTTGCGCATTGGTCACGACTCAAGCGGAACAACCAAAGCATAGGCCAGCATAGGGAAAATGTGGACATAACCGCCATGAAGACGCGGGCCCTTGCTCCTGAAGAATGGGGTTGATAGGGGAAACGGCAACTCCCCCGAAGGCCTTTTCCATGCCGCTGCCCAAGGATTTCCTCAGCCAGTCGCTGAACCGCATCCAGCCGTCGCCCACCATCGCGGTGACGCAGAAGGCGCGCGACCTGAAGGCGGCGGGGCGCGACGTGATCGGCCTGGGCGCGGGCGAACCGGACTTCGACACGCCCGACAACATCAAGGAGGCGGCCATCGCCGCGATCCGGCGCGGCGAAACCAAATACACCGCGGTCGAAGGCATTCCCGAACTGCGCGCCGCCATCGCCAGGAAATTCAAGCGCGAGAACAATCTCGACTATAAACCGTCGCAGACTTTCGTTTCGCCGGGCGGCAAGGCGATCATCTATAATGCGCTGCTCGCCACGTTGAATCCCGGCGACGAAGTGATCGTGCCGGCGCCTTATTGGGTTTCCTATCCCGACATCGTGCTTCTGGGCGGCGGCACGCCCGTGGTGATCGAAACGCGGATCGAAGACAATTTCCGTCTCACCCCCGAAGCCCTGGAAAAAGCCATCACACCCAGGACCAAGTGGCTGATCTTCAACCAGCCCTCCAATCCCACCGGCGCCTGCTACAGCGAAGCGCAATTGAAGGCGCTGACCGATGTCCTGCTCAAGCATCCGCAGGTCTGGATTCTCACCGACGACATGTACGAGCATCTTGTCTATGAAGGGTTCAAATTCCGCACCGTGGCCGAGATCGAGCCCAGGCTCTATGACCGCACGCTCACGATGAATGGCGTATCGAAGGCCTACGCAATGACCGGCTGGCGCATCGGTTATTGCGCGGGGCCGGAAGACCTCATCAAGGCGATGGCGAAACTCCAATCGCAATCGGCCACCAACGCGGCTTCGATCTCGCAATGGGCTTCGGTCGAAGCCTTGAACGGAACGCAGGATTTCATTCCCGGCTTCCAGAAATTGTTCGAAAGCCGCCGCGATTTGGTGGTGTCGATGTTGAACCAGGCCAAGGGGCTGGAATGTCCCAAGCCCGAGGGCGCCTTTTATGTCTATCCCTCGATCCGCAAGCTGATCGGCAAGAAGACGCCGAATGGAAAGACCATCGCAACGGATGCGGATTTTGCCGGCGAGTTGCTGGAAGCCGAGGGCGTGGCGGTGGTGCACGGCGCGGCCTTCGGCCTCTCGCCTTTCTTCCGCATCTCTTACGCGACCTCGAATGCGGTGCTGGAAGAGGCCTGCCGCAGAATTCAAAGGTTCTGTAACAGCTTAACAAGCTGATTTTGCTGCCAGATCTCCTTTCGCCGCCTTTTAATCTCTCTTGTCTAAAAGAGAGGCATGGGGAAAGGGATCCGCATCGCCTTTTTCACGGCGCTGTGCCTGCTGCAGCGCGCCCCCGCCTTTGCCCAAAGCGACGGCAGCGTCCTCACCATCAGCGGCTATGGCGATTTTCGCGCCATAGCTTCGCCATCCGAAACCGGATGGCTGAATGGCGGCCTGTCGAAATTCCGCTATGGCGACAGCGACGGAGATTTCCGCTTCGCCGAAGCCGTGGCGCAGGCCAGCCTTCACCTGAGCGATGATGCGTCCTTTGTCGCGCTGGCGCGCGCCGAACCCGAGCAGCGCATCGGTTTGGACCTTCTGGAAGGCTATTTCAGCTGGCATCCCGCCGCGCCAGGGCCGTGGAGCTGGTCGTTCAAGACCGGTGCCTTCTTTCCCAGTATCAGTCTTGAGAATGACGATCTGGGCTGGACGTCGCCCTATACGCTGACGCCTTCGGCGATCAACAGTTGGATCGGCGAGGAACTGCGCACCATCGGCAGCGAAGGCATTGCGCGGTATGACACGGGCAGTCTCGGCACGCTTTCCTTCACTGGCGCGATTTTTTGCTGCAACGATCCCGCCGGCGTCCTGATCGCCGATCGCGGCTGGGCGATGGACGACCGGCCGTCGGGCTTGTTCAGCGATGTACGCCTTCCAGAGGCGACGGTGAAACTGTTTCATCTGCCCGACGATCGCACGCCCTTGTTCGACGAGATTGACGGCAGGCAGGGCTGGTATGCCGGACTGGGCTGGCAGATGGCGGGGATCGGCAAGCTCACGCTGCTGCGCTATGACAATGAAGGCGATCCTTATCGCCGATCCGGCGAATACAATGCCTGGGATACGCGCTTCTGGAGTTATGGCGCGCGGACCAGCTGGAATGATCTGGTGCTGATCGCCCAGGGACTGCAGGGCCGAACCGTGATCGGCTCCTCGTTCGGCCTTGCCTATACCGGCTTTCAGTCGGCCTTTCTCCTGGCCAGCTATGATCTCGAAGGGCTGGGATTCGACGACTGGCGCGCCAGCATTCGTGGCGATGTGTTCCAGACCCGCCATTCCGGTTCGGCCTTGATGAACGAGGACGGCCATGCCGGCACCTTTGCGCTGTCCTGGCAGGGCATCGATTGGCTGCGGCTCACGGGGGAATGGATTCTGATGCAGTCGCGCAAGGGCGAGTACATCCTGGCCGGGTTCGCTTCGCCGGAAGCGTCGCAGCAGGAATTCCAGCTTTCTGCGAAAGTTTTTTTCTGAAGTCCTCCGGCCTTCGCATCGCAGGCGCTGCTACCGGGCGCTTTGCGCCGAAGGGGAGGCTGGTCATGACCAAGCTGCACCAAGTACTTAGCTGGGGCTGGAAATTGTATGAATGTTGTCATACAATGTCCAAATGCTGGGTTGGCTGACGCTCCAGAACAATGGCGTTCCGATTTACGTGCAACTGCGCGACCAGATCGCCGCCGCCATCGGCCGCGGCGATCTTCAGCCCGGCGCGCAGCTTCCCACCATGCGCGAAGTGGCGGTGCGGCTTGCAATCGATCTCAACACCGTCCAGCGCGCTTATGCCGAGCTCGAGGCCGAGGGCCTTCTGGTCAAGGTGCAAGGCCGCGGCAGTTTTGTGGCTGACAGGCCCAAGCCCAGAAACCGTGCCGCCGAAATCGAAAGCCTTGCCGCCAAGATCGCCGCGCAGGCGCAAGTCGCGGGCGTGAGCCTGGAAGAATTGGCCGATGCGTTGCACGCATTGTCGAGGCGCGTGCCATGAATCACTTCGGCTTCTTCATCATCTTGTTTTTTGTGTTGCTCCTTTGGAGCAGGCTGGTCGGCAAGGGTGGCCGGCGTTCCCGAGGCACCGTTCAATCCACCGTCCGCCGGGTCGTCGAACTCGACAGCTTCGGCGCCATCCCGGCGGCACGCGCCATTCGAACTGCCGCAAATCGACCCTCTTCAAACGCAATTTCAAATTCACCACAGGAGATCCATATGAATCCCATCAGTGCATTGATCTTCGTCATCTTCATAGGCGGCGCCGTTCTCAGTTATTTGGCGCAGCTGCCCATCGCCGTCACCATCGTGTTGGCCCTGATCGGCATTTTCCTGGGCTATTCGGTCAAGATGGCCCAGCAATGGGAAAAGGCCGTTATCCTCAGGATCGGCAAGCTGCACGCCGTCAAGGGACCGGGACTTTTCATCCTGGTGCCGATCATCGATCAGGTGGCGATGTGGATCGACCAGCGTATCCGCACTTCGGAATTCAGCGCCGAGCAGGCGCTTACCCGCGACACGGTTCCCGTGAATGTCGATGCCATCGTCTTCTGGATGGTGCATGATGCCCAGCGCGCGGCGCTCGAAATCGTCGATTACAACAGCGCGATCCAGCGCGTCGCCCAGACCTCGCTGCGCGAGACCATTGGCTCGTCGGTGCTGTCCGATCTTCTCGCCGACCGCAAGGAAGCCGATGTCACGCTCAAGGACGTGATCGGCGCCAAGACCGCCGAATGGGGTGTCACCGTGAATTCGGTGGAGATCCGCGATGTCGCCATCCCCGCCAATCTGCAGGACGCGATGAGCCGCCAGGCCCAGGCCGAGCGCGAGAAACAGGCCCGCGTCACATTGGGCGCAGCCGAAGAGGAAGTGGCGCAGAAATTCGTCAATGCCGCCAACCTTTATGCCAAGAGCCCGGAAGCGCTGCAGCTGCGCGCCATGAATATCATCTACGAGACCACCAAGGAGCGCGGCGCCACCATCCTGATGCCGTCGCACATGGTGGATGCGATGAATCCGGGCGTGGCCTTCGCGCTGGCCGGCAAGGCGCCATCGGGTCCGTCCGCCGGCGCTCCCTCGGTGCCGTCGGCAGGCAAAACGCCATGATAGAGGGCAGCGCTGCACGCAACTGCGGCGCGCTCTTTCTCCCGCGCAAGCAGATTGGGAAATAATAAAGCCCTTGACCGGGCCAATGGAGCGGCGCGAGCATTAAGGCCGGTAGGGCGCGAACACGGTGGCCTTACGGCCCACGCCCCAAACGCCAGACAGCCAATTTTGGCGGCCTGTCTGGCCCAAGGAGGCGCTCATGCCCAATTCCAGAAGCAAAGCCGGTCCCCGTGCCATCGCCCTGATCGGGCCTTATGGGAGCGGCAAGACCCTGCTTCTGGAAAGCATAGCCGCGATCACCAATGCCGTGACGCGAAAGGGCTCGGTGAGCGGGGGCACCAGCCTGGGCGATTTCTCGGCCGAAGCCCGGGCGCGGCAGATGGGCGTGGAACTGAATGTCCTCTCCACCCAATATCTGGGCGAGGAATTCACCTTCCTGGATTGTCCCGGCTCGATCGAATTCCTGGCCGACACGCTGCACGTCTTGCCGGCGGTGGATGCCGCGGTGGTGGTATGCGAGCCGGAGCCCGCCAAGATCCAGATGCTGCAGCCTTATCTGAAGGCGCTGTCGGACGCGAAAATCCCCCACTATCTCTTCGTCAACAAGATCGAGCATGCCTCGGGGTCGCTGCGCCAGTTGCTCGCGCAATTGCAGGAAGCGAGCGAGACGCCGTTGCTGCTCCGTCAAATCCCCATATGGGAGAACGGCGTCGCCACGGGCTTCGTCGATCTGGCGCTGGAGCGGGCCTTCGTCTATCGCCCGCACGCCGCTTCGCAGGTTGTCGACATCGCCGATTTCGCCCGCGAGAAGGAAGCGCGCTTCCAGATGCTGGAGCGGCTGGCCGATTACGACGAACATCTGATGGAAGAATTGCTGGGCGATGTCGAACCGCCGCGCGATGAAGTGATGGACGATCTGCGCCGCGAAGTTTCCGAAGGCCTGGTGGTGCCTGTCCTGATCGGCTCGGCCGAAGGCGATCACGGCATCCGGCGCCTGCTGAAGGCGCTGCGGCACGAAGTGCCTGACGTCGGCAAAGCGGCGGAGCGAAACGGCATAAAACCGGGCGCCACCGCGATCCAGATCGTCAAGACCTTCCATGGCGGACATGGCCGGCTAAGCGTGGGCCGGGTTCTGTCCGGCAGCCTCAAGGACGGGCAGGTGCTGCATGGCCCCCATGGCGACACGCGGGTTGGGGGCATTCTTTCGATTCAAGGCGACAAGCAGGCCAAGAGGAGCGAGGCGCGGGCGGGCGACACGGTCGCGCTGGCGCGGCTGGATAACGTGCAGACCGGAGATCGTCTCTCCTCCGACAAGGCGGGCGCGAAACGCGTGACGCCCCCGCTCAGCGCGCCGGTCTATCGCCTGGCGATCGCCGCCGCCGACCGCAAGGACGAGGTCAAGGTGACCGCGGCCATCGCGAAATTGATCGAGGAAGATCCGTCGCTTGCGTTCGAGCAGAACGCCACCACCCAGGAAATGCTTTTGGCGGGGCAGGGCGAGATGCACCTGAAAGTCGCCGTCGAGAAGCTCCTGAGCAAATACGGGCTCAAGCTTTCCACCAAACCGCCGCGCGTGCCCTATCGCGAGACCATCCGCAAATCCACCATGGTGCGGGGGCGTCACAAGCGCCAATCGGGCGGCCATGGCCAATATGGCGACGTGGTGCTGGAAATCGCCCCCATGCCGCGCGGCGCGGGCTTTGTCTTTCACGACCGCATCAAGGGCGGCGTGGTGCCGAAACAATGGATCGGCTCGGTCGAGAAGGGCGTCCAGGAATATATGAAGACCGGGCCGTTGGGCTTTCCGGTGGTGGATATCGCCGTCTCGCTCACCGATGGTTCCTATCACTCGGTGGATTCGTCCGACGCCGCGTTCCAGACCGCGGGCCGGGTGGCGATGAGCGAAGGCTTGCCGGGCTGCTCGCCTGTGCTGCTGGAACCCATCATGAAAGTCGCCATCCATGTGCCCAAGGACGCCACCGCCAAGGTGAATGGTGTGATCGGCACCAGGCGGGGCGCCCCCTTGGGTTTTGACGGGCGCGAGGGCTGGCGGGGCTGGGATACGGTAAGGGCCGAGATGCCCTTGTCCGAAGTCACCGACCTGATCGTGGATCTGCGCTCTCTCACCCAGGGGGTGGGCACGTTCGAAATGGAGTTCGATCATTTCGCCGAGTTGGCCGGCAAACTGGCCGACCAGGTGGTGGCAACCCAGCGCGCGGCGTGACCGCAAGTTTTATGAGCAGAAAATAATACGCAGCCAGGGCGTTAGGACGCTTCGCCCCGGGAGCGCGGTTGCGCGACCAAAAAATAACAAGCAGCCGAGGCGTTAGGACGCCTCGGCTGCCAATTTCGCGCTCAGGGGGGAAAGAGCGCGGTTGTCGCGCCCGGGGGGAGAAAGCGCGACGTTAGAGGAAATGGGTATCTCGGCCTGGGGTTTCAAGAGAGCGGTGAAAAGCCCGAAAACCTCAATATTGCCAGTCCTTGGAACCCTTCACCAGGAAGTCGCGGAACGCAGCGACCCGCTTGGACTGGCGCAACGCATCCGCATAAACCAGATGCACGTCGAAATCAGGCGCCGGCACTTCCGGCAAGACCGGAACCAGGTTGGGATGGTCGGCCGCCACGAAATCCGGCACCACGCCGATGCCAAGGCCTGCTTCCACCGCCTGCAGGATGCCGGTGATGTTGTTGATGCGGATCACGCTGCCGGTGCAGCCGGGACGAAAATTCTTCTGGAACAGCTCCAGGAGCCAATTGATGTCGCGGATTTCCGGCGCCGCCGTTTCGCCATAGACGATGATGTTGTGGTTGCAGACATCCTCCAGCCGCGTCGGCATGGGGTGCTTCTCCAGATAATCCTTCGACGCGTACATGTGGTAATGCACGGTGAAGAGTTTCCTCTGGATCAAATCGGCCTGGACCGGCGCGCGCATGCGGATGGCAAGGTCGGCGGCGCGCTGGGAAAGATCCAGTTCCCGGTCGTCCATCACCAGATGAATCTGCACTTCGGGATATTCGCGCAGGAATTCCTGCAGCCGGGGCAAGAGCCAATAGGCGCCGATGCCATGGCTGGCGGTAATCTTGAGCGAGCCGCGGGGCGAATCGTGAATATTCTTGAGCGCCTCTTCCGCCTGCGCCAGCCGTGCCAGAACTTCCGTCACCGCGCTGTAAAGCAGCTCGCCCTCGTCGGTGAGGGTGAGGCCGCGGGCATGGCGCTGGAACAGCGGGGTGGAGATTTCCTCTTCCAGCGCGCTAATCTGACGGCTCACCGCCGACTGGCTCAAAGTGAGCATCTGGCCGGCATGGGTGAAGCTTCCCGCCGACGCCACGGCGTGGAAGATGCGAAGCTTGTCCCAATCCATAACTACCCCTCGATGCCGCAGCGACGCGATCCAGCCGCGTGCGGCAATGAAACCGCTAAGCGGAGAGCGGCAATTCCCCCCCATGAGACGCCGCCAGGAACCGCTCCGCTTCCAGCGCCGCCATGCAGCCCATGCCCGCCGCCGTCACCGCCTGGCGGAATACCTTATCCTTGACGTCACCGGCCGCGAAGACGCCCGCGATGCTGGTGTGCGTGGAATCGGCCGCCGTCTTGATATAACCGCTCGCGTCCATGTCCAACACGTCTTTGAAAAGCGCGGTGGCGGGCGAATGGCCGATCGCCACGAACAGTCCGTGCACATCGATCTCGTGCCTGGAGCCGGTGACCGTGTTGCTCAGCTTGAGGCCGGTGACGCCCTTGGGCTCGGCGGTTCCCAAAACCT
>DATKPL010000403.1:0-2267 GCA_035524155.1 Rhizomicrobium sp. | reverse complement strand
ATCTGATCGGCCCGGGACGGCGCGGGCTCACCGCACGGCATCTTCAGTTCATCGCCATCGGCGGTGCGATCGGCTCGGGCCTTTTCCTGGGCTCCGCCGCCGGCATCAAGAGCGCCGGACCTGCGCTACTTTTCGCCTACGCGCTGGGCGGACTGATGGTGTTCTTCATCGTCCGGGCCCTGGGTGAAATGGCGCTGGCCCATCCCCGCGTCACCACCTTGGACGCACTGGCCGACGATTATGTCCATCCGGCCTTCGGTTTCCTGGTGGGTTGGAATTACTGGATGAGCTGGATCCTGGTGGGGATGGTGGACATCACCGCCATGGCGATCTTCGTCAAATTCTGGTTTCCGGATGTGCCGCAATGGATCCCGGCGCTGGCGAGCCTGGCGACGATCTATGGAATCAATCTCTGCGGTGTGCGCACCTTCGGTGAATTGGAATTCTGGCTCTCGCTGGTGAAAGTGATCGCGATCCTGGGACTGATCGCGGCCAGCATCTTCCTGCTCGCCACCGGCATCGGTCTTGCCGGCTCCCATGCCACCCTCACCAATGTCTGGAGCGATGGCGGTTTGTTTCCCACCGGGCTGCGCGGCTTTCTGATGTCCCTGCCCATTGCGTTTTTCGCCTTCGGCGGCAGTGAATTGGTCGGCCTTGCGGCAGGCGAGGCGGAACAGCCCGAACGGTCCGTGCCGCGCGCCGTCAACGGCGTGATCGCCCGCATCCTGATTTTTTATATCGGCTCGCTGACCGTGGTAATGGCGCTGATCCCCTGGCGGCAGATCGTGCCGACCGAAAGCCCCTTTGTGCTGGTATTCGCGCGCATCGGTCTGCCCGCCACCGCCGCCATCATCAATGTCGTGCTGATTTCAGCCGTCCTTTCTTCATGCAATAGCGGCTTGTTCGCGGCGGCGCGGACCTTGCGCTCTTTGGCGGCAAAGGGCCATGCGCCACGCGTGCTTTCGCCGGTAGATCGCCGTGGCGTTCCCGTGCGCGGCATCACCGCGTCGGCGGCGGCGATGTTCGGTGGCGTGGTCCTGAATTATTTCGTGCCGGGAAAGGTGCTGGAATACATCATCATATCGTCCGCGGTGCTGCTGATGGGCACCTGGACCAGCATCATCGTCAGCCATCTTGGCTTCCGCGCCCGCACGCGCGGCAAGGTCCATCGCTTTCCCATGCCGCTTTATCCCTGGGCCAGCTGGATGGTTCTGGCGTTCATCGCCGGTATCGCCCTGATCATGGTGACCATGCTGGGGATGTATCTGTCGGTGGGCTTTGTCGCGCTCTTTTATGCCTTCGCGATGGCGCTGTACGCATTGAGCGCGAATGGCCGCGCCCTTGCGGCCCAGGACTAGATCATGGGCGCGGATATTCCTGCTTCGGTCCGTGCGCTGGACGAAAAAGATCCGCTGAAGGATTTTCGTGACCGTTTCGCGCTCCCGCCCGGGATCATCTATCTCGACGGCAACTCCCTGGGTGCGATGCCGGTCGCAACTGCATCACGCCTTGACCAGGTCATCCGCAACGAATGGGGCGAAGGCCTGATCCGCAGCTGGAACGATCACGATTGGGTAGGCGCCTCGCGCCGTGTGGGCGACAAGATCGCAGACCTTATCGGCGCGAAGCCAGGCGAAGTGGTGGTAGCGGATTCCACCTCGGTCAATCTCTTCAAGCTTCTGATGGCGGCGCTGGCCGCACGCCCCGGACGCAAGACCATCCTGTCCGAAGCCGGCAATTTTCCGACCGATCTCTATATCGCCCAGGGCGTTGCGGGTTTGCTTCCCGAAGTTTCGGTTCGCGCGGTGGCGACGGAAGACTTGTTCGACGCCATCACGGACGATGTCGCGGTTCTCTTGCTGACTCACGTGCATTACAAGACCGGCCACAAGCATGACATGGTGCGGTTTACCCGACGCGCGCATGAGCGTGGCGCGTTGGCATTATGGGATCTCAGCCACAGTGCCGGCGCGGTGGAAATCGATCTCAATGCCGCCCAGGCCGATCTGGCGATCGGTTGCGGCTATAAATATCTCAATGGCGGCCCCGGCGCGCCGGCATTCCTTTATGTCGCCAGCCACCTGCAAAAAGATCTGCGCTCTCCCATCACCGGCTGGTTCGGCCATTCCGAACCTTTCGCTTTTGCCGGTGAATACGAGCCGGCTTCGGACATCAACCGCTTCCTCAGCGGCACGCCACCCATTCTGGGATTGATGGCGCTGGAGGTGGGGGTCGATCTTCTGGCGGGAGCACCGCGCCACGCGCTG
>DATKPL010000402.1:0-4488 GCA_035524155.1 Rhizomicrobium sp. | reverse complement strand
AAGACGGCGATGGCGCCGAGTGCCTCGGCCAGATGCGCGGCGATGGCGCGGTCCACCACCCTGTTTAATGGCGCAAAGGCTTGGCCTTCTGCACCGATCAGGCGCGCCGGCGCGTTCTCGAAGACAATGTCGCTGGCGCGTATGCCGCTCATTGCCGCGTAATCCAGGGTCGAGATGCTTTTCGCGGACTTCTCCACCAGGAAGACACTGACGCCTTGTTCCTCGCGCTGGCCGCCACCGGTCCGCGCCGTGACGACCAGGTGGTCCGCCCAGGGCGCGGCCAATACCACACTTTTCTTGCCGTTGAGCACATAGCCGTCACCCTGCTTTTTCGCGGTGGTGGCGATATCAGCTAGATTGTAGCGGCTTTGCGATTCGGCAAAAGCAAAGGCGATGATGGTTTGGCCCGCGGCGATCTTGGGCAGCATTTCTTCCGCCAGCGCGCCGCCCGCCTTGGCCAGAAGCCCGCCCGCGATCACCACAGTGGGCACGAAGGGTTCGACCACCAGGGCGCGACCGAATTCCTCCATCACCACCATGCTTTCGACCGGACCGCCGCTTAAGCCCCCGAATTCCTCCGGCAAGGGTGCCGCGAACAGGCCCAGCTCGGCGAACTGCTTCCAGTGGCCGGGATCGCGGCCTTCGGGGGCGCGGGTGAATTTGCGCCAAGCCTCGTAGGAATAATTATCGGCCAGATAACGCGAGAGCGAATTGCGCAACAGCGTCTGTTCTTCGGTGAAGGAAAAATCCATCAGAGCCCCAACACGGCTTTGGCGATGATGTTGCGCTGGATCTCGTTGGAGCCGCCATAGATCGACGCCTTGCGCAGATTGAAATAGGCCCCCGCCGCGCCCCGCGCATAATCCGGTCCAACCTGCGCGTTATCGCCCAGGCTCAGATCGTCTGGCAGCGCGTAATAGCCCACCGCTTCCATGGTGAGATCGGCCACACGCTGCTGGATTTCACTGCCGGCGACCTTCAAGATCGAACTTTCCGGTCCCACTTTTTCGCCTTTGGCCTCCTGGCTCAGAATGCGCAGCTCGGTGAATTCCAGCGCCATCAGATCGGCTTCCAGTTCCGCCAGCTTGCGCGAGAAGTCGGGATCCTTGTTGAGCGGCAAGCCATCCTTCTGCTCCGCCGCCGCGATCGCCTTCAACCGGGTCAGCGTGGCACGGGAGCGCGAGGCGCTGGCCACGCCGGTCCTCTCATGCTCGAGCAGGAATTTGGCGTAGGTCCAGCCCTTGTTTTCCTCGCCTACCAGATTTTCCGCCGGCACTTTCACATTGTCGAAAAAGACTTCGTTCACTTCCCGTGCTCCATCCAGCACGATGATGGGCTTTACGGTGATGCCGGGCGATTTCATGTCGATCAGAAGGAAGGAGATGCCTTCCTGCGGCTTCACATTGGCATCGGTGCGCACCAGGCAGAAGATCCAATCCGCATATTGCGCCAGCGTGGTCCAGGTCTTCTGGCCGTTGACCACGTAATGATCGCCCTGGCGCTGCGCCCGGCAGCGCAGCGAGGCCAGGTCCGACCCCGCGCCCGGCTCGGAATAACCCTGGCACCACCAATCCTCGCCGGAAAGAATGCGCGGCAGGAATTTCTTTTTCTGCGCCTCATTGCCGAACGCGATGATCACCGGCCCCACCATGTTGAGGCCGAAGGGCAAGGTGATGGGCATGTCGGCGCGGGCCGTCTCGGTGGAAAAAATATAGCGCTCCGTCACGCTCCATGCGGCACCACCAAATGCTTTCGGCCATGCCGGCGCCACCCAGCCTTTGCGATAAAGCAGCTTGTGCCAGACCATGTAGTCGTCTTTGGAAAGACGGGCCAGTTCCGGCGCGCCCAGGCCCTTAGGCAATTTGGGCTTGGCTTCGGCAATGAAGTCCTTCACCTCCTGCCGGAAGGTTTCTTCCTTAGGCGAAAAAGAAAGGTCCATAATTCCCTGATCTCTTATCTGGCCGCGCGGATCGCTTCGTGATGACGGATCACTTCCTTGACGATAAAGGCCAGGAACTGTTCCGCGAAATCGGGATCGAGCTTGGCGTCCCTGGCCAAGGCGCGCAGCCGGGCGATCTGCACCTGTTCGCGCGCGGGATCGGCGGGCGGAAGGCCATGGGTCGCCTTGTACTCGCCCACGGCCTGGGTGCATTTGAACCGCTCGGCCAGAAGATGCACCAGCGCCGCGTCGATATTGTCGATACTGTCCCTTAAGCTCAGCAGCTCGGGATGCGTGCCGGCCATGATGCCCTCTCCGCCGCCTTCCCGCGGCCAAATCCTTGCCCGGCCTAGTCTTAAGCGAAGGCGCCTGCCCCGCCAAGCCGGCCTTTCCGGCGTTAACCGGGAGCAATTTTTGGCGGAGACAGGTCCAAAAGCTCGTGCTTATACTTGCCGCCGGATGGGGGGACTTGTGCTGGGCTGACGAGGAGTGAACGGCGCAAGTTTGGGGCGGGGCAATGAGAACAAGTACAGTCCTGGTGGTGCTGGCGCTCAGCCTGGTGACGGCCGGCTGCGCCGAGACCAATAATCAGGAAGCGGCGGCGGCGAACGATCCGCTGGAGCCCATGAACCGCTTCTTCTTCGACGTCAATCAGCGGTTGGATCGCCATGCCGCGCTGCCGGCGGCTACCTTTTACGCCGATACGGTGCCCCGGGGCATTCGCGGCAATGTCCATAATTTCCTGGTCAATCTGGGCGGCCCGGTCAATGTCGCCAACGACATCCTGATCGGGGAATTCAGCAATGCCGGCGAAGCGGGCGCCCGCTTTGTTATCAACACCACGGTGGGCGTGTTGGGCGTGTTCGATGTCGCCACCGGCTGGGGCTTTCGTGAAAAGAGCCGTGATTTCGGCGAGACCCTGGGTGTCTATGGCGTGCCGCAAGGGCCTTACCTGGTGCTCCCGTTCCGCGGACCCAGCTCGGTGCGCGATTTCTCGGGCAGCTATGTGGATGGCTATTTCTCGCCCCTCCATTTCCTTCACTATACCGGCAGCACCTATGTGGGCCTGGTCCACTCCACCCTGGGTTCGGTCGATAACCGTTCCGCCAACATCGTGACCTTCCAGGACATCGAGCGGGCTTCGGTGGATTATTACGCCACCATGCGGGATTATTACCGCCAACGCCGGGAACGGCAGGTCGAGGACAAGGCCGTCCAGACCACGGAACTTCCGGACTTTTAGAACGGCCGCGAACGGGCTAAGCATCGGGGACGATGCCCAGACCCCTTTCCATTCCCTTGATCGAACGCATCGTCACCTTCAGCTGCCGCTGGAAGGGCGCGGTGATCCTGGCCTGTCTGTTGTTGGCCGTGGCCGCGGGATTCTATACCGCCACGCATTTCGCCATGAACACCAACAGCGGCGATCTGATCTCGCCCGACACCGCATGGCGCCAGCGCCAGGCGGAATTCGACAAGCTGTTCCCGCAGCAATCCGACCTTATCCTGGTGGTGATCGACGGCGCGACCCCGGAACTGGCAGAAGCCGGCACCAGCGCGCTTACCGCGCGCCTTCAGCAAAACAAGGATCTGTTTCAGGATGTGAACCGTCCCGATGGGGGACCGTTCTTCGACCACAACGGCATGCTGTTCCTGCCGTTGAAGGATGTTGAGGCCACAACCCAGCAACTGATCAAGGCGCAACCTTTCCTTGGCCCTCTGGCCGCCGATCCGTCGCTGCGCGGCGTAATGGACAGTCTTTCGACCGTTCTTCTGGGCGTCGCCCAAGGCCAGGCCAAGCTATCCGACATGGACCTGCCCATGATGCGGTTCGGGCAAGTGCTGGCCGCCGCCGCCAAAGGTCAGACCGATTATCTGTCCTGGCGCGCCTTGATCACCGGCCAGAAGCCCCGGCCGGAGGAAATCCGCCGCTTCATCGAAGTGAAGCCCAAACTGTTCTATGACCAGCTGGAACCCGGCAGGCGCGCCAGCGACGCAATCCGCGCCGCAGCCGCACAGCTGAACCTCAATCCCGGTCACGGCGTGCGGGTGCGACTTACCGGCGACGTGCCGCTTAGGGATGAGGAGTTCGGCACGCTTCAGGATCGCATGTGGCTGATGATCGGTGCGATGATGGCGGGCGTGCTGGCGACGTTATGGCTGGCTCTGCGCTCTTTCAAGATCATCTTCGCCATCCTGGTGACGTTGTTCGTCGGCCTGGCCGTCACCATGGGATTGGGCCTCGCCTTCGTGGGCGTGTTCAATATCATTTCGATCGCCTTCGTCGCCTTGTTCGTGGGATTGGGGGTGGATTTCGGCATCCAGTTCTCGGTGCGCTATCGCGCTGAGCGGTTCCATTATCCCGCGCTGAAGGACGCGCTCTGCCACACAGGCCGCAGCGTCGGCCTGCCGCTGGCGCTGGCGGCGGCGGCAACCGCCGTGGGTTTCTTCTCGTTCCTGCCCACCAATTACACCGGCGTGGCCGAGCTGGGCTTTGTCGCGGGCCTTGGCATGGTGGTCGCCTTCGCCGCTTCGATCTCGCTTTTGCC
>DATKPL010000401.1:0-3497 GCA_035524155.1 Rhizomicrobium sp. | reverse complement strand
GATGCCGGCAACACCAATATCGTCTTCGCGGTTTATGACGGCGAAAACCAGCGCGCCCAGTGGCGGGCTGTCACCAATACCGAGCGCACTTCTGACGAATATGCGGTCTGGTTGAACCAGCTTCTCGCTTTGGAAGGCATGTCCTTCGCCGATCTCGACGCTGCCATCATCGCCACCGTGGTGCCAGCGGTGTTCTTCGACCTGCGCCAGCTCTGCCGCAATTACCTCAAATGCGAGCCCCTAATCGTGGGCGACGCATCCGTGGATCTGGGCATGAAGGCCAATGTCGATCCGGCGCAAAAGGTGGGCGCCGACCGGCTTTGCAACACGGTCGCGGCGCACCAGCGCTACAAGGGCGCGGTGATCGTGGTGGATTTCGGCACCGCCACCAATTTCGACATCGTCGCCGAGAATGGCGATTTCGACGGCAGCGTGATCGCGCCGGGCGCGAACCTTTCCATCGAGGCATTGCACCAGGCAGCGGCGCTGCTCCCGCGCGTCGCCATCCACCGGGCGCAGAATGTGATCGGGCGCAATACCGTCGATGCCATGCAGTCGGGCGTCTATTGGGGCTATGTGGGGCTGATCGGCGGCTTGATCGACCGCATCAAGTCCGAATACGGCAAGCCCATGACGGTGGTGGCGACCGGGGGCCTCTCGCACCTGTTCCGTCCCGATATTCCCCAGATCGATCACATCGATCCCGACCTCACCCTGCGCGGCCTGATGCTGATCCACGCCCGCAACAGCAAGAAAAACTGATGCCCAAGAGCGACGAACTTGTTTTCCTGCCTCTGGGCGGGTCGGGCGAGATCGGAATGAATTTCAATGCCTATGGCTTCGGCCCGCCCAATCGCCGGCAATGGATCGTGGTGGATTGCGGCGTGACCTTCGGCCGCGAAACCGATTCACCCGGCGTCGATCTGATCCTGCCCGATATCCGCTATCTGGCCGAACGGCGCGGAGATGTGCTGGGCATTGTCGCCACCCATGCGCATGAGGACCATATCGGCGCGATCGCGCTGCTCTGGCCCATGCTGAAATGCCCGATCTATGCCACGCCGTTCACGGCGCGGCTGATCGAAGGCAAGCTGGCGGAGGCAGGGCTTTCCGTGCCGGTGCGAGAGGTGGAGTTGAGTGGTTCGTTGAATCTGGGGCCATTCAAGATAGATTTCATTTCCATCACCCATTCGATCCCCGAGCCCAATCTGCTCGCGATCCGTACGCCTCTGGGCGTGATCGCGCATACCGGTGACTGGAAGATCGATCCGGAACCCATGCTGGGTGCGGTGACCGACGTGAACGCGATCCGCAAGCTGGGCGACGAGGGCGTCCTGGCGCTGGTGTGCGATTCCACCAACGCATTGGTGCCCGGCCATTCCGGCTCGGAAGCCAAAGTGCGCGACAGCCTGGTGCAGCTGGTTGGAACCCTCAAAGGCCGAATTGCGGTGACGGCGTTTGCCTCCAATGTGGCGCGGCTCGATTCCGTCGCCCATGCCGCGCGCGTGCATGGGCGCAAAGTCGCCTTGGTGGGCCGCTCCATGCACAAGATCGTCCAGGCGGCGCGCGAAAGCGGCTATCTCAAGGATTTTCCGGCCACGCTGGATGCGGCGGAAGCGGGTGAACTTCCCGCCAACAGGGTTCTTTATCTGGTCACCGGCAGCCAGGGCGAGCCGCGCGCCGCGCTGTCGCGCATCGCCCGGGCCAATCATCCGGATGTGCAGTTGGGCAAGGGCGACGCGGTAATCTTTTCCTCGCGCGTGATTCCCGGCAACGACTTGGCGATCTTCGAGCTGCACAACCAGCTCTCCGCATTGGGCGTGGAAGTGCTGACCGCCGAGGACCATTTCGTCCATGTCTCGGGCCATCCGGCGCGTGACGAACTGGCCGAGATGTATCGCTGGACCAGACCCCGCATCGCCGTGCCGGTGCATGGCGAATTGCGCCACATGGCCGAGCATGCGCGGCTGGCGAAATCGCTTCAGGTGCCGGAAGCCCTGGTCCCATCCAACGGCCAACTCTATCGCCTGGCGCCCGGCCCCGCCGAGTTGATCGACGAAGTGCCGTCGGGCCGCATCCACATGGATGGCCGCGTGCTGGTGGCGGAAGGCGAAGGCCTGGCCAAATCGCGCCGCGCCATGGGCTTTGCGGGACTGATCGCCATTACGCTGGTGCTCGACCAGAAGGGCCGGCCTGCTGCCGACGCCGCCATCTTGGCGGAAGGCATGCCCGGACCCGTGCAGGAAGCAGTGCAGGCGGTGGTGGACGAGGCGCTTCGCCGCCACACCTCCAAGACCGACCCGGAGGATTTGCGCGAGGCGGTGCGACGTGCTGCCCGCCGCGCCGCCCAGGATGCCTGGGGCAAAAAACCGATCACCCGTGTTACGCTGGTGGAGATATGATCGGCAAACTCAACCATGTGGCGATCGCCACAAGTGACCTAGACAAGGCAACAGCGGCTTATCGCGATGTACTGGGCGCGAAAGTCTCGAAACCGGTGGCCCAACCCGAGCATGGTGTCACCACCGTGTTCGTCGAGCTTCCCGGCAGCAAGATCGAGCTCTTGTCGCCCCTGGGCGAAAATTCACCGATCGCCAATTTCCTGGTCCGCAATCCGGGCGGCGGCGTGCATCATCTCTGCTTCGAAGTAGACGACATCATCGCCGCGCGCGACCGGCTGTTGGCGCAGGGCGCCCGGCTGGCGGGTCCCGTCGAGCCCAAGACCGGCGCGCATGGCAAGCCGGTGCTGTTCCTGCATCCGAAGGACTTTTCCGGCACTCTGGTCGAACTCGAACAGGCATGAGCGTCACCACCGCGATCGCGATCTTCTTTCTGATCTGGTGGGTGGTGCTGTTCGCGGTGCTGCCGTGGGGCGTGCGCAGTCAGCACGAGGTCGGGCCCGATTTGGAACCGATGACGCCGGGCACCGATCCGGGCGCGCCGACCCATTTCAGCCTGGGCCGCAAGCTCATTTGGACCACATTGGTTTCCGTCGTGATCTACGCGGTCTGCTACATCGTTTATGTCGAGCGTCTGGTGACGATCGACGGCCTGATGGCGCCGTTCGTCAACGTAAAAAGTCAATAATATCAGTATATTGTATGAATTACATCGCTTGGTGGCGGAGCCGGCCGCTGTAACCCTATTTCGGTGAGGAGTTGGGCAGGCCCCAAAAGAAAAGCAGGGCGAAAGCCCTGCCATTAAATCCTCATCAGACCCATAACCCACGCTTTTATTGGTGCGGCTGATACGTGGCTGGCGACGCTTTCCGCTCGCGGGTCATCCTCCCGAGACTTGGACCGCTGCCCTGAATTATCCGCATTTCATGCGGTTCCAGGGTCGCAAACTATTCCTAATCTAATTTCAAAAGCTTGTCATCCTGTTACCACCCCAGGACGCAAAAAAATTCTCGTGGATTTTACCTCAAGACCCTGATGTTCCCTCGGCTCCAACCCGCCGGTTCCGCCGAGATAGCCTGCTCTGAGATAGCCTGCCTC
>DATKPL010000400.1:0-3538 GCA_035524155.1 Rhizomicrobium sp. | reverse complement strand
GCATGCTTCGCATGCGCAAGGGAGGAGGGTCTGTGTGTGCTGCGCTGCCCCAAGGGCGCAAGCGCTGATCTGCACACTTTTTCGGCATTTGGGGATTGGGTGCGGCGCAAGATGGACAGGCCGCGCACTTTATTATCAGCTTCCCGCAACGACGCCCGGTCAACGTCCGGGTGGCGGCCATTCGGGGGAGCGATTGCCATGTCGAAGATCAAAACGGTCCTTGGCCTTTCAGTATCTCTTTTGACTCTGGCGGCAGGCTCGGCGCTTGGCGCCAGCCCACGCACGGACTGGCCTGCGGTCAACCACGACAACACAGCGGTGCGCTACTCACCGCTGACCGAGATCACGCCCACCAACGTCAAGAATCTGCGCGAGGTCTGGATCTATCACCTCAAGCCCAACGATTTCACCGGCCGCATGCGTTATGACGAATCCATTCCCATCGTCATTGGCAATACCATGTATCTGGGCTCGCCCTATGGCGAGGTGATCGCGCTCAACGCCACCACCGGCGACGTGAAATGGAAATACAAGCTTCCGGGCAACGACACGCCCGCCAAGCGCGGCATCTCCTATTGGCCGGGCGACGGCACGATCAAGCCGCAGATCGTTTTCGGCACCGAAAGCGGCCTGCTTTACGAGCTGAACGCCGCCGACGGCACCATCAACAGCCAGTTCGCCACCAATGGCGTGCTGGACGTCAAGACGCCGGACGTGATGAATGGCTTCAAGGTGCCCTACAGCATCTTGCAGGCGCCGGCGGTCTACAAGAATCTGCTGATCATCGGCGCCGGCACCGGCGAAGGTCCGGGCGGCTCGGAAGGCGGCGCGGGACCGGCAGGCGACACCCGCGCCTTCGACGCGCGCACCGGCAAGCTGGTCTGGACCTTCCACACCGTGCCGCGCCCCGGCGAGATCGGCTACGACAGCTGGGACGAACCGGAATCGACCATCGCCCGCTCCGGCGTGAACACCTGGGGCTATTTCTCGGTCGATGATGCGCGGCACATTCTTTATATGCCGCTGGGTGCGCCCAACAATGACCGTGTCGGCATCGACCGGCCGGGCAACGGTCTGTTCGGCTCGTCCGTGGTCGCGGTGAATGCCGATACCGGCGCCTATCTGTGGCATTTCCAGTTGGTGCATCACGACGCCTGGGACTATGACGCGCCCGAAGCGCCGCTGCTGGTCGATATCCGCCATGGCGGCAAGACCATTCCGGCGGTGATCGCCATGAACAAGACGGCGCTGTTGTTCACGCTCGATCGCGTCACCGGCAAGCCGATCTTCCCGGTCGAGGAACGCCCCGTGCCGGCATCCGACGTGCCGGGCGAGAAAATGTCGCCCACCCAACCATTCCCCGTGAAGCCGCGCCCGCTGGGCCAGCACACGGTCGCCCGCGACAATCTCTACAAGGGCGATCCCACGCTTCAGTCCTATTGCGAGCATATGGTGGACGACAACAACATGAAGCTGGGCGGGCCCTATCTGCCCATCGCCAAGGGACAATATTCGATGTCGCCGCCGGGACCGGCGGGCGGCGTGAATTTCTGGGGCGGCACCTTCGATCCCAAGCGCAACCTGTTCGTCACCAATGTCAGCAATGTGTTCCAGCCTATGCGGCTGATGCAGGGACCGGACGGCAGCTGGAGAAACTCGGGCCCGCTGGCGGGGCTGCGCCGGTTCGGCGATGTCGAGCATCATCTGCTCTGCGGCCCCACGCCCTGGGGCGAGCTGGTCGCCGTCAACATGAACACCGGCGACGTGGTCTGGGACAAGTCGCTGGGCGTGTCCGACATGCTGGCGCCGCAATACCAGAACACGGGACGGCCCGGCGGCAGCGGCGCCTTCACCACGGCGTCGGGCCTCACCTTTGTCGGCGCCACCGATGACAACCGCTTCCGCGCCTTCAGGACCGCGACCGGCGAGAAAGTCTGGGAAACAAAGCTCCCCTCGTCGATCGAGGACAGCCCCATCACCTACAAGGCCGCGGACGGACGCCAGTTCGTCGCCGCGGTGGCGACGGGCGGCGGCATCGGCACTGCCGACACCACCGTCACGGGCGATGAGCTGATCGTCTGGGCGCTGCCCAAGAAGTAGGACACGGATCTGGTCATGCATCGCATCGCCTTTGCCGCCGCCGGCCTTTTTCTTTTCACGTGCGCCGCGGCGGGACAGACTCCGCTCGCTGCAGGGGCGGCGCCATCGCCTGCTCCGCCCTCGGGCATGGCGGGCGGCGCGTCCCTGCCGCCCGGCGAAGGCCGCGACGTGACCATGCGGGTCTGCGGCAAATGTCATGACGCCGGCATCTTCGCGAACCAGGATCTGGACGCGGAAGGCTGGAAGCAGACGGTAGACCAGATGGCCAACAGCGGCGCGCAGGGCAGCGACGCCGATTTCGCCGCCATCAGCGCGTATCTCGCCAAAGCGTTTCCAGCGAAGTAGGAGATTTCGATGAAGAAAATCGTCTGCGCCGCAGCCGCGCTGTGCCTTTGCTCATCTCTGGGCGCCGCGCCATCAATCGCGGCCACCAGGATCCTGTTCGTGGGCAACAGCTTCACCTTCGCCGCCCATTCTCCCGCCATGCATTACCAGAGCGACCAGGTGCATGACCTCAATCCTCCGGATCAACTGGGCCGCACCATCGGCGGCGTGCCCGCCCTGTTCAAGGAATTCACCAGGGAGGCCGGGCTGGATTACGACGTCTCACTGGAAACGGTGGGCGGCAAGGGCTTCGATTATCACCTGGCGGAGAAGCGCGCGCTGCTCGACAAGCCATGGGACGTGGTGGTGGGCCATGGATTTTCCACCATGGATCAGGCCCACCCCGGCGACCCTGCCTTGTTGATTTCGTCCACCAAGCAGATGGCGGACATGTTTCATGCCAAAAACGCATCCGTGAAATTCTATCTCCTGGCGACCTGGAGCCGGGCCGATCTTGTACTCGGCCCCAAGGCGCCCGCGCCATGGAAGGGCACGCCCATCGCGCAGATGGGCGCGGATATCGAGAAAGGCTATGAAGCCGCCGCCAAGAACGCGGGCGGCGAAGTGGCGGGTGTGATTCCGCTGGGACTGGCCTGGAACGCCGCGATCGAACAGGGCATCGCCGACGGCAATCCGTACGACGATCTGGGCGCGTCCAGGATGAATCTCTGGGCCTATGATTCCTATCATGCCAGCTCGTTCGGCTATTACCTGGAAGCGGCGCTGGATTTCGGCAAGGTGACGGGCATGGATCCGATGATGCTGGCACCAAAGGGTAAGGATCATGTCGCCGAGGATTTGGGCATTTCGCCCACCCAGCAGCGGCAATTGCTCCAGCTGGCGCATGACACGCTAAGCGCGAGCGGCGAAACCTTCGTCGCGATGAATCAATAGAGGAACCATCATGAAAGCCATTTTCGCCGCCGCCATCGCCCTCTGCGCCCTGCCCTCGCTTGCCTTCGCGCAAGCGCCCAAGCATTACCCGTCCGGGGGCAGCGCGGTGAGCGGCCCTTCGCCCGCATATTCCGCCGCCGTGCAGGATGGCGACACGCTC
>DATKPL010000399.1:0-3975 GCA_035524155.1 Rhizomicrobium sp. | reverse complement strand
CGATGGCTGCGTCGAAGGCGATGTCATCGCCGGCGAGGTCGTGATCACCGGGCGGCTCAACGGCCGCGTGTTCGCGCCCACGGTTTCCATCGAAGACGGCGCCGAGGTCGAAGGCCGCATCTTTCACACCAATGTCACGGTCGCGCGCGGGGCCCGCGTGACCGGGCGGATGCCATGGCGGCCCATCAGCTATTTCGAAACGCTCGACAAACTTCCGGAGGTGCGCCCATGACCCTTTTCAACCGCAGCGACAGGCCCGGCGATCCGGCCGGTCGCGGCAAGCCCGATCAGTCGCCCAAGAACGATCCGCCGCAGGCCGCCACGCTGACCAAGCTCGAAAGCGCGGCGCCGAAACCGGTCGAGGCAAAAGCCGCCGACGTCAAACCGGCCGAACCGCCCATCGCGGCGGCCAAGCCGGCTTTGCTTCCCACACCAACCCAAACGAAAACAGGAGCATCCATGCCATCGGTCATCAGCAAGGCCCTCAAGATCACCGGCGAGCTTGAAAGCACCGAAGACATTCAGATCGACGGCCAGATCGAAGGCGATGTGCGGGGCGTGGGCGTGAAGATCGGCCAGAACGCGCGCGTAAAAGGCACCGTCTATGGCGACGAAGTGGAGCTGGCCGGCACCATCGAAGGCCGGATCGAATCCAAGAAAGTGATCCTGGCCGGCACGGCGCGCATGACCGGCGATGTCTGGCATCAGGAGATCAGAATCGAATCCGGCGCCTATATCAGCGGCAACCTGAAGCCCGATCTGGGCAAGACCGACGCCAAGCCGGCGCACAAGCCGGCGGTGGTCGCGACCGCCGGCACATCGCCCACCGGCAACGCGGCGGCGGCCGCCCATCACTGACACGCGAATAAGCGGGGACGTGGAGCGCAATAAGGGGCGGGTCTTTCGGCTCGCCCCTTTTCAATGATAGGCAAAGGTCGTGACGGTGCGGATCGACTCGATGATGGGATCGCTTTTGCCCACCCCGTCATACCAGCTTTGCCTGAGATCGTTCACATAAGGCGTCAGCGTGTCGGGATCGAGCACCAGGCGCAGATCGATGCGCGGCCAATAGCGCAACGATTGCTGATCGGAAAGCTTGAGCTGCTCGTCGGCGCTCTGAAGCGTGTCCTTGAGATCCTGGGGATCGGGCGTCGCATGCAGCACGATCTCGGCACATTGCCGGTCCGATCCCGCGGCGCAAGGCACCATGCGCGTGAAGGCGAAGCTGATGTCATGCTGGGCGGTGAAAAGCCCCAAGCCAAGACCGGGCAGGAACAAAGGCGTCTGCATCTGATACCAGACGCCCTGGTCCAGCCTGGCGCCGATCCAGGTGCCGGTCTGAAGTCCATAATCCTGTTCAGCCTTGACCTCCATGAAGCCCGGCGAAAAGGCGGCGCCCAGATTGCGCACCACTGCCGTGCCTTCGTCCGCGAAGGCGGGGCTGATGTTCAGCCGGATGGCGTTTTCCGGCGCCGGATCGTCTCCGGCGTTTTTGGCTTCCGCGGAAATCCTGGCGAAGACCTGGCTGCTCAAATCGGCGGCAAAACGCTGGGCGTCGGTTACGGATTTGAAGCTGCCGTCCTTGCCGACCTGGAAATCGGGCTGCTGGAGCAGGGCGCTTTCCAGGAAATAGAGCATGGACCATTCCGACACTTTGGCATCCGCGGGCCAATCGCCCAGGTCGTAATTGCTGTCGCCACGGATGTTGGTCACGGTCCAGCCACCGTCGACGGCCCGGACTTGGCGCTTCAGGCTGGCTGCGCCGTGGCTGAGGATGGCCGCGTCGTTGATCACGCTGGTGACATCCGCATGGATCGACACATCTGCATCGCTCGCGCTCCAGTTGAATTTGAAAGTCGCGGTGAGGGCAGGGAAATCCTTCATCATCGCCGCCACGTCGGCGTCGGTCGCGCTCTGGTTCGTCCATTGCAGCAGCAATTTGGCGTTGTCCGTCGCGTCCTGGCGCAAGCCATAATCGCGGTCCATGGCGATGGCCGCCCGCAGCGCCCGAAGCGCGCCGTCCGCATCGTCCAATTGCTGGTCGAGGGCGGCGATGTTGAATTGCATCACGGCGGCGGACGGGTAATCGAAGGCGTCACGGTACAGCGCCATGGCCGTTTGGGCTGCCTCCAGAGCCTGTTGCAGTTCGCTCTTCGGGGGATTGCCGCAACCGGCCCGCGCCAGATGAACGCGATATTCGCCATCGGCGATGCGCGCCGGCGCCAGCGGCAACAGGAAATCGATATCGGGCCGCGCCGCCACGGTATCGAGCTGGGTCTGCGCCGCCGCCAATTGCCGGGCGCAATCGGGTCCGGACGCATTCGCCAGGACATCGGCATATTGCAGCCTGAGATTCAGCGTGGCGGGAGACAGGGGATCGTCCTGCTCGGCATGGGCGAGCGCCGCTTCGAAGTCCGTGACGCTCACCGGGGGCGCCGGAACGACCGCCTGCACCGGCGCGCAGGCTGTGAGAGCCGCCGCAACGATCGCGATCAGGGGGATGTTTTTGGAATTCCCGCGCCTTGGCGCAGCGTCCATCACCTGAGCGACGTTCTCACATGCGCTTTCACGGCGCCTCCGCCGGTGATCCCGCAATTCCAGGGATTGGCGGGGTCATAGACGCATTCGTCGAACATGTCGCCGCCGGCCGGGTAATAGGTCGCCTGCCGCTGCTGATAATAGAGGAAGCGGTTTTGCCCATGGTCGCCATGACGCGCATGCCCCGCGCCGCCGGTGCCCAATCCCGCGCCATGCGACCAGGTGCCGTGATTGCCGTTGCTGGCCATATGCGTTCCGCCGCCGCCATGCCAGCCGCCGCCGTGCCAACCGCCGCCGCCGTGCCAGCCACCGCCACCGCTGTGACCGCCACCGCCGCCAGAGTGACCGCCGCCACCTCCGCCGCCCCCGCCGCTATGGCCACCACCGCCGCCACCACCACCGCCGCCTGTGGGAGCCGCGGCAACAGCGATCGGCGTGGCCAGAAGAAAGAGGGAGACGATGAGCGCGAGGTTCTTTCGCATGGCGATGTCCTCAGTCGGTGTGAGTCAGAAGATAGCATCCTTCGCGCAGGCGGCATACGTCGCCCGGCGCCGTTGACGCGCATGAAAAGCCGCTCATCGATGCGAATTGATCAGCACAATCAAATGCGCCGATTGCTCTATCGATAAAGCGGAAATGCAGATTTTTTTGAAAGGACATGCCCCCTCTCCGCGAGAGGGGGCTGCCTTATGATCCATCGGCGATCTATTTCGCCGCGATGGTGGGATTGACCCAACCCGCCTGCATCACATGTTGCGAGGGGCGGAAGCTCAGATAATCGGCGTGATCGGGAATGTCGGCCCAGCCATGCACCACGCCGGCCGGAACGATGATCACGTCGCCCACTTTCACTTCGACTTTCCGGCTGCCCACCGCCATGCCGCCGCAGGACGGACCATTGGGGCCGCCCGGTCCGGGCATCATGCTGTGGCGTCCATTCACGATATAGCCGTCCAGCATCATCGTGCCGCCACCCGAGATGATGTAATAGCCCTCGGTCTGGTGATCGTGGGTCAGGCCGCCCGGTATGGCGCCCGCCGGAACGTTCGCCATCTTCACACCGCAAGGCTCGGGCGGAGCAGCATTCGCATTCGCCGGGCGCGGCGGCGCCGGTGTCCGGGTCGAGCCGCGATGGATGATGCCCAGGGCGAAATTCTCGCCGCCGATGTCCACCACCATGGCGTTCTCGTCCTTGGTGCGCAGGGACTGTTCGCTCTGGTTGATCTTGTCGATCTGTTCCTTGGTGATGACGGTGGTCTTGAGGCTGCTGCCTTGCGCAAAGGCGGCAACCGGCAACGCGACGGACGCAACAAGCAAAGCTTTCAACGCGATGTTTTTCATGAGATCCCCCTCCCGTTGGGAATGGAGTAGCGTAACACCGCCTCCGCCACCCGGGGAGAGGGGGCTTCAGCGAAAGCGCTCGAACCGGTAGGCCAG
>DATKPL010000398.1:0-5569 GCA_035524155.1 Rhizomicrobium sp. | reverse complement strand
CCCGCCTCGAACCAGGGCGTCACGCCGTAGGCCCATTCGACCACGCTGCTATAGGCGTGATCGTCGACCAACGCGCTGGGATAATCCGGCATTTTCAGGCCGTCGGGCGTGTAATTGTTGTGCCAGGTGACACCGAACACGCCTTCGGGTTCGATATCGCTGGTATAGACCTGGATCTCGTCCGTCGGCGTGGCAAGCGCGTTTGCCGCCGAGCCCAGCAGCAGGAGTAGGGCGAGTCCATGATGTTTCATTTTACCCCCATCTATCTTCCTCGGGGTAAACCTCGGAAGGCATCTTCCCCCGCCAATGGCTTCGCCATGCGGGGGAAGAAAGCTTCGACCAAGGCGCGCCACGCTGTCTCGGGATTCTGAGATAGCGTGCCTTCGCGCGTGTTTCATCCGCTTTCTCTGCGAGTGAAAGCAAGTCGCAGAGAAACTGGATTGACGATCCTCAACGGAAGGTGCGGTTGCCGGTAACAACGTAATAGATGAACAGAACGATGACGGCGCCGATCACCGCTACAAGGGTCGAAATGAAAAACCCGTGCTGCTCATAATGAAACCCGGTGAGCGAGCGGAACAGCCAGCCGCCCACCAGCGCGCCGACCAGTCCCAGCGCCGTATTGACGATGCAGCCTTCACCCCTGTTGTTGACGACCAGGCTGGCGATCCAGCCGGTGAAAGCGCCGAAGAAAATCCAGCTTAAAATATACATGAGTTCGAAATCCGCCGATCAAGCGACACTCACATATATCATGGCGGCGGTTGCCGCGGCCATCACCAGGGTCGAGGCCCAGCCCATCGCGCCCAGCACCGGGCCGACACGGAAAGCGCCCATTTTCCGGCGATGGCCCGCCACATACATCATGGCGATCATCATCGGCACCGCGATCACGCCGTTCAACACGGCGCTCCAGTAAAGCGCCTTGATGGGATCGAGGCCGGAATAGTCGATCCCCAGGCCCAGGATCATGGCCGTGCCGATCACGGCATAAAAGCCCTTGGCTTCCCACGGCATGTTGTCGAGGCCGATCTTCCAGCCGCGCGATTCCCCGACCGCATAGGCGGCTGATCCCGCCAGCACCGGGATCGCCAGCAAACCCGTGCCGATAATGCCCAACGCGAAGATCAGCGAGGCGAAGGGTCCCGCCAGCGGCGCCAGCGCCTTGGCGGCATCGGCGGCGGTCTGGATGTTGGTCACGCCGGCCTGGTTGAGGGTGGCCGCGGTCGAGATGATGATCGCAACCGAAATCGCGTTGGAGAAGAACATGCCCACGACCGTATCCACCCGGATGCGGTGAAGCGCGCGCTTGGCCTGGACTGGCGCTTCCAGCAGCGGCTTGGCCCATTTTCGCTGATCGACTTCTTCCACTTCCTGCGCGCTCTGCCAGAAGAACAGATAGGGGCTGATGGTGGTGCCGAACAACGCCACGATGGTTGTGGCGGCGCTGCGCGAGAGATCGGCATGGACCCCGATCATGCTCAATCCGATCTTGGGCCAGTCCAGATGGATGAAGAAGAGCACCGCCACATAGGCGAACAGTGACAGGGTCAGCACGGTGAGGAAGCGCGCATAGCGCCGGTAGGGGATGAAAAGCTGCAGCACCAGCGAAAACACCGCGAAGGCGATGGTGAATTCATGCTCGCCGAAGCCCGCGACCAGCTTGGCCGCCTCTCCCATCGCCGCCAGGTCCGCCCCCAGATTGATGGTGTTGGCGAGAAAGAGCAGGGCGACCAGCCCCGTCACCAGCCATTTGGGCATCACTTCGCCCATGTTGCGCGCCAGCCCGTGACCGGTGACGCGGCCGATCAGGGCGCTCACCATCTGGATCGCCACCATCAGCGGGAAGCACAGCACCATGGTCCAGATCAGGTTGAAACCCGACTGGGCGCCTGCCTGGCTGTAGGTGGCGATGCCGGACGGATCGTCGTCGGCCGCGCCGGTGATCAGTCCCGGACCCAATTGATTGAGCACGGCGATGCGGCTGAGCCGCCGGGACAGGCTTTTTCTCGGTTTTGCAGCGGTCATTGGCCTTGAGGGAAAGGGCGGGAGCCGGGTGCGGCGTCCCAGCGTATCATGGAACGCATCTCCGCTGGGGAGGTCTCCATGAGAAACGCCACTGTCTCGCCAAATAGGGCTTAAGTCCGTACGGGATCGGACAGGAGCGTCTTCCACAGCGCGCCGGCATGGGCTGCGGCCAGCGCGGCTGCCAGGATCAGGCCCCAGATCAAAGTAGCGCCGATCGCCAGGAACAACGCCGCCAGTCCTTCCAGGAACGCCATGACGATGCCAGGCCCCCTGGGCAATGTCCAAAGGCCCAGCATGGGACCGGGGAAACGGATTCGCGCCAGGCGGAAAAGCGCGCTGGCGGCGAAGGCCAGCGCCAGGCATGGAATGAGAAAATCCGGCAGCCGCGGGCCCAAGGCTATTCCGCCGCCACGCCCATGGCGCGCAGGATCTCGCGCTCGGTGGCCGAGCGGGTGATGCGGAGCTCCTCCACCAGCTGGAAATCGGTGGCATAGAGTTTCTGGATGCGGGATTTCTGCCGCGCGGTGAAATCCAGCGGCATGCGCAGCGACCGATTGAGCCAGGGCAATTGCTTCACGCCGTGGCCGCGCAGATAGGCGGCAAGCGCATCGTGATCGCGGCCATAAAGGAACAGGCGCTTGACCAGGGACTGGCCGGTCCGGAGGTCGCACACGAACCAGCTTTGCGGCCGCATCACGAAATCCAGCGAGAAGGCGTCGCGCTCTTCGATGAAGGAGAGATAATCGTCCACCGAACCGATGTGGGCGGTCTGGTCCATGAACACATCGCTGAGCCGGCAGCTCGATGTCCCGCCGCTGCGGACAAACGCATAGGCCGAGGCGAAGCGGTCATAGGGATCGCGCAGCACCGCGAACGACTCCGCGCGCGCCCAGAAGCCCGGCGCCACGGTTTTGAAATAGCGGGCGCTGTAGTGCTGGATGCAATGTTCGCCATAAAGGGCATGGGCGATCGAGGTGCCGGCGGCGCGCGGCACGTGCAGGAACACCAGGTTGCGCGCGCGCATCTGGCGCGGCAGGCGCGGGCCGAACGCCCGCATGGCAAGCGGCGTCAGGCCGCAGAATTTCTCGAAAATATCTTCCTGGTAATAGACGCCGAACAAAAGGCGATGGATTTGCTTGGAATCGGCCAGGCGGGACGGTGATCGATACTGTCTTCCGTCCACGGCCCGCTCCTGAATCCCTCATATTCAGAGTGGAGTCTGCGGGCGCCGCGCTTCCTCGCGAAATTGTGCGAGATCATCGCAAAGTGTGTTAGTTGCTCAGAGTGCAAAAATTCCGCACAACGTAAGCGTGCTTTAATGTCACTGCCGTAAACGTGAAGTTGTATCGCGCGATGGCACTTCAGATGCCGGGCGCAGTCAGAATGAAAAAGCCTTCAGGATGGGCAGGGATCCGTCTTTTGAATCGCGTGCACCGCGATCATCACGTTGCGCCAGACCTCGAACGCCTCGACATCGCCCAGATCGAGCATCGTGTCGGCATGTCCGGCCGCAATCAGCTCCGCTTCGTCGGCATAGCGGGCGATCAATTCTTGGGCGATGTGCTGAATGTCCTTGTCCTCGTCCAGGTTCGGCATGGGACGCGCCGGAACGTTCACAAGGTCCACTCTAGCGACAAGAGCTTACGGCAAGCTGACATATGTTCGCGGCCCCCCGACACGCGCATACAATTCCTCAACGTAAGTTTGAGCCTCCCGCGACCGCCCGCTTCTCGTCATGGCGGGTGAGCGGCACGCCGCACCGCGCCAGCACATCGCGCACGTCGCGCACTGGCTGGAAGACTTCGTTGTTCCAGTCGTCGCCCTGCATGTCGTGGGCTTTCTGCTCTTCCTCCACGATGTCCTTGTCCTGGGTGAAGATGCCTTCCGTGAACCAGGTAACGAATGGCCAGGCGAGGTGGATGATGCCGGGGATCTTGGGCTTTTTCACCGAGAGATAGCCGAAAGTGCGGTTGGTCTTCTGCGCGGCGTCCATCGGCGTGTAGGCCAGCCAGACATCCAGCACCGGGTCGCCCGGGCCAACCCAGACTTTCAGCCGCTGATAGGGATATTCGGTGCGGATGGTCATCGTGTCGCGATTGGCGGCATCTTCCGGCGCTCGCACGATTCCCAGGATGGTGCTTTCGCCCAAGGTGGCGCGGCCCTCGGTGCGGGTGAAGGTATAATCCACTTCGCACCAGTCCGGACCGGTGCGCCGGCCCAGGCATGTCGCCTTGATCGAACCCATCAGGCTGCGATGCAGGACCTGATGATTCATGTCCGAGAGATTTTCGTACATGAAACTGTAGTGGCAGGCGACGCTTCGATCGAGCCGGCGCGTCTTGTAGCTCTTGTCGGCGAAGGACCCCAGCAATCCGGGAAGCCGTTCCTCCGCGCGCGCCGGGTCACCCGGGAAAATAAAGATCATCCCGTCGATTTCACGGCAAGGATACGAGGTCACGCCATTGGGCAGGCGCTCGCGTCCCAGATAGGGGATGTTGGTGCACTGGCCGGCGCAATTATAAGTCCAGCCGTGATAGCCGCATTTGAGGGAATCGCCTTCGATGATGCCCAGCGACAACGGCACCTGGCGATGCGCGCAGCGGTCTTCCAGGGCATGCACCTTGCCGCCGGTGCCGCGAAAGAGAACCACAGGCTCACCGGCGAAGCGGACGGCCAGGGGCTTGCCCGGCTTGAGCGAATGGGACCAGGCCAGGGGATACCAGTAATCAGGATGCACGCCGATGCGCCGCAAATCCGTTGTCGGAGCAGCCAAAGCCGTCATCGGCAATCTCTCATCGCGGGCGCTTCCTTTGAACTTGGCATTTTGGGCTGAGGCCGGCCCCCCGGCTGGCTCGACCGCAACCCGACCATGCCTGAAGGGGAATGTCCACGCTTATGTTGGGGTCAATGACAAATCGTCCCATTTTTCCTAGCTTGCCGCCGGGACGAGCCGCCATCCGGAAAATTCCACCGGGAAGCACGTCCTGGTACAGGCTCTCTTCCCCCGCATGGCGAAGCCATTGGCGGGGGAAGATGTCCGCCTGCGGGCTTGCCCAGCGCGTAGGCGCGAGCCGGAGCGCCAGGTTAGAGTTGGCGGACAGATAGGGGTAAAAAATCTTGAGAGGTTACTTCGCCGTCGGCGTTGACGGCATCTCCAAGCCCATGAATCTGGGCAATCTGGTGCGCATCGCCCATGCCTTCGACGCCAGCTTCTTCTTCTCGATCGCGCCGCGCCTGAAATTGTCGGATGCGCAAAGCGACACCTCGCGCGCGCAAGGGGCGTTGCCCTTCTACAATTTCGCCAAGCCGGACGATTTGCGTCTGCCCATCGGCTGCCGCCTGGTGGGGGTCGAGATCACCGACGATGCGGTCGAGCTTCCCCGTTTCCGCCATCCCGCGCGCGCTGCTTACGTGTTCGGGGCCGAGCGCTTCTCGCTTTCACCCAAGGTGCTCAAGGCGTGCGATTTCGTGGTCAGGATTCCCACCCGCTTTTCCATCAATGTGGGAATGGCGGGCGCAATCGTTCTGTATGACAGGTTGG
>DATKPL010000397.1:0-6455 GCA_035524155.1 Rhizomicrobium sp. | reverse complement strand
ATAAGCCGCACACTGTTGATGCGCTGCATGTCGGCCTCGCTGAGCTTCGTCACGCACATGCCCCGGCGCTCGAGATTCATGACAAGACCGGAATGCTGCAGCTCGATCAGCGCTTCGCGGATGGGGATGCGGCTTGTCTTGTATTCGTCCGCAAGTTTCGCCTCATTGAGCCGGTCGCCGGGCGCATATTCGCCGGCCAGGATCGCCTGATACAGCTTGGCGGCGACTTGGGTTTTCAACGTTGCCGTCACATTGACGGCATTCGCTTCGATGGACATTTCGTCTCCCGGACTTTTTGTTGACATAGATATAGCCGGGCACGGCGCGGAGGTCATCATTCCGTCAAAAAAGCCCGTATTCCGCTGATTCAATATCCATATCAACGCATTAGGGACGGAACTTGCGCGGCCAGCGGGAAATCCGCGCGGTTTGACGCCGATCGAAGTTGCAAATGCCGGCGTTTCGCCAAGAAGCGGCACGCCAATTTCGCGCGCGATCAAGGCGCAAAGCGCCTCGCGGTATACATCCGCGCATACAGAAAACGATTCCGCGCGCGGCCTTGTATTGGTCAATTTGATCTGCAAGACGTTCCGCCGCTCATGAGAGAAGGCGCGGAGAAAAGTCGTGGCAAGAGAAATCACAGAGGAAGAAAAATCACTTGCCGCCGGCATGCTGGATCGCGCGCGTGCCGCGATGAAAGCAATCGAAGGATACGACCAGGCACAGGTCGACGATCTGGCGCGGGCGCTGGGATGGGCGATCGCCAACGAGAAGACCTTCGTCCGCCTCACCGAAATGGCGGTGGCCGAAAGCAAGATGGGCAGTACCGACGGCGCGGTAACCCGCCGCTTCAAGATCGTGGGCATTTTGCGCGACGCGCTGCGCCAGAAGACGGTGGGCGCGATCGAGACCATTCCCGAAAAAGGCCTCGTGAAATATGGCAAGCCCGTGGGCGTCATTGCCGGTCTTCTGCCGGTCACCAATCCGGTGGTCACGATGGTGGGAATGGCGATCAATGCCGTGAAATGCCGCGACGCGGTAATTTTCTCTCCTCACCCGGCCAGCCGCGGTACCGCGCTGGAAGTGAATCGCATCCTTCGCGCGGCGCTGAAAAGCGCCGGCGCGCCCGAAGACCTGGTGCAATGTTTCGAGAAGCCCAGCATTCCGTTGGCGCAGGAATTGATGGCGATCTGCGACCTGACCATCGCCACGGGCGGCCCGGCGATGGTGCGCTCCGCCTATAGCTCGGGAAAGCCCGCCTATGGCGTGGGCGCTGGAAACGCCACCGTGGTGGTGGACGAGACCGCGAATATCGAAGAGGCCGCCCGCAACACCCGCATCAGCAAGATCCACAACAATGGGTCTGGTTGCTCCTGCGACGGCAATCTTCTGATCGAAGAGACGGTTTATGACCGGATGTTGGAGCAGTTGCAGAAGGAAGGCGGCTACCTGGTCAATGAGGAAGAGAAAAAGAAATTGGACGCCGTTCTCTGGGACGATAAAATCGCCCGCACCCTGGATACGGTGGCGCGCTCAGCTTCGGTGATCGCGCAAAAGGCCGGCTTCTTCATCGGCGCCGACAAGAAATTCCTCATCGTACGCGAGGACAAGATCGGCAAGGCGCACCATTTCTCCGGAGAGAAGCTGGCGCCGGTCCTGGCGGCCTTCAAATACCGCAAAGGGTTCGAGAATGCCCTGGCGATGGTGGCACAGATTTTCGAGGTTGGCGGCAAGGGCCATTCCTGCGGCATTGCTTCCTATAACGACGAGAACATCAACCGCCTGGCGCTGATGGCGCCGGTCAGCCGCATCATGGTGCGCCAGCCGAATGTGCATGGCAACGCCGGCTCATTCACCAACGGCATGCCCATGACGCCAAGCCTGGGCTGCGGTACCTGGGGCGGTAATATCATCAGCGAGAATATCACCACCAAGCATTACATGAACACGACCTGGGTAAGCCGGACCATCCCTGAGGACAAGCCGGCCGAGCAGGACATATTCGGCAAATATTTCGGAAGCGAAATCTTCTGAACCGGCGATGCGTCAGGCCGGGAAATTCAGTTCCAGCTGGACGCCGTCCGGGTCTTGCACGAAAATCTGCACGCTTTGGTCGCGCGGCACGACGGCTTCGCGGAACGGGATATTTTCCTGCCGCAGGCGGGTGCGGACGGCTTCGATATCGTCGGCGCCGAATGCGACATGATCCAACTCTCCCGTGCCGGGACCGCGCACGGGCTCGTCCGGCTTCTTTTCCACCAGATGCACCACGGGTTCTTTTCCCAGATACATCCAGAAGCCGCGCGAGGCGAAAGGAGGACGTTCGCCTTCCCGAAGGCCAAGAATGGCGTAAAAAGCGCGGGACCGATCGATGTCGGCGCAGCGTATATTGACGTGTTGCAGCGTCGTCAGCGGCATTGCTATTTCGGCGGGGATGTCGCGCCGCTCGATGGGCCGTAATGCGAGGCCAGATATGCCACCACCTGGGCTTCCTGGTCATCCGTCAAGGTCGCGCCGCGGCCGATCATGTCGCTCACCACGGCCCGCCAGCCATCGGCGTCATGATGCGCGTTGGTGATATGATCCAGCCCATGGCAATTCTGGCAATTATCTTCCACCACATCGGCGCCCTGGCCTGGCGCCAGCGTCTGCGCCGCAGCCGTCATGGGAAGAAAAGCGATGGTGCAAAGGGTGACGGCGAAAATTCCGCGCAAGCAATTCTCCCACATGGACATGGTAAGCTAACGATGGCGGCTTTTTGCTGTCAATGAATTTGCCCTTGCGGCGTTTGTATACAAAGGAATCGACAATGATGCGCAGCAAATTATTCGTGCCTGCTTCGCGGCCGGAACTTTTCGCGAAAGCGGAAGCGAGCGCGGCGGATTCATTGTCCTTCGACCTGGAAGATTCGGTCGTCGAAACGCGCAAGGACGAGGCGCGTGGCATACTCGCTGATTACCTGAAAAGCCGCACCGCCAACGGAAAGGCGATCGTGGTGCGCATCAACGCCGCAAATACCGGGTATTTCGATGCCGATGTCGAAGCCATGGTCGCCGCCGGCGTAGAGATCCTGAATCAGCCTATGGTCCGTGACCTGGAAGATCTGGCGAAACTGGAAAATCGGATTGCGCAATATGAGCGTCATCCCGGCCGGGTCAAAATCCTGGCAAATATCGAAACGCCCCAATCATTGCGGCGCGCCGTCGCACTTGCAGTCCATCCGCGCGTAATGGGCTTGCAGGTGGGCTACGCCGATTTGCTGGAGCCTTGTGGCCTGGATCGCAGGGATGAAGCGGTTCTGTCCCATATCCGACTGACCGTGCGCTTTGCGGCGGCGGAAGCCGGCATTCCCGTCTATGACGGCGCCTTTGCGGGCGTGTCGGACCCGGAGTTCTTCGAACGCGAATGCGCGGCCGCGCGCCGCCATGGTTTTTCGGGAAAAAGCTGCATCCATCCCAGCCAAGTCGCCATCGCCAACAAGGCCTTTGCGCCGACGGAAGCAGAGATCGCGCGCGCCCACAAAATCATTGCGGCTGCGAGCCACGCAAAGGGCGCCGGTGCCTTTCTGGTGGACGGCCAGATGATCGACAAGCCGTTTCTGTTGCGCGCCCAGGAGATTGTAAGGCTCTCTGAACAGCGGTCCGAAGACCGCGGCGCATAGGCGCGCGATCTTCGCATTGTATACAAGACTGAATACCGATCGGGACGGCAGCGATGGCGAACAGAATTGGGGGACCTCTTCACGGTATCACGGTTCTGGACCTCAGCGCCTATATCGCCGGGCCTTATTGCTGCGCGCTGCTGGCGGATCTGGGCGCGGATGTGATCAAGGTCGAGCCGCCGGGCGGCGACACAATCCGGCAATATCCCTCGACTCTGGAATCCGAGAGCCGCGCCTTTCTTGGCGTCAACCGCTCCAAGCAAGGCATCGTGATCGATCTGAAGAATTCTCAAGGGCTTGGCGTCCTGAAGCGGCTTGTCGCCAGGGCGGATGTCCTGGTTCACAACTTCCGGCCATCGGTGCCGGGCCGCCTGGGGGTCGGGTATGACGCGCTCAAAGCCATCAAGCCGGATCTTATCTACTGCACCTTGAGCGGCTATGGCGAAACGGGGCCGTTGGCCGAAAAAGCGGGCTATGACCAGGTGCTGCAAAGCATCACCGGCATCTGCGCATTTCAGGGCCAGGGAAAAGCGGAACCCGAGATCGTTTACGGCTCGGTGGTGGATTTCTATGCCGCGGCGCTGCTTTCGAATGCAGTGTGTGCCGCACTTTATCATCGCGCGCGGACCGGTCAGGGACAGTCCCTGGATGTTTCGCTGCTGGGGGCTTCGCTGGCGATGCAGTCGACGCGATTTGTCTGGGCCGACGGCGAGCCGCGTGAGATCGGCCGGGACATGCGGTCGGGAGGCGTGACCGGTATTCACCCCTGTGCCCGCGGCACCTACCTCTATCTCTCCGCCAATACGCCGCACTTCTGGGAAGCTTTGTGCCGCCTCATCGGCGAACCTCGGCTTTCGGAGAATCCGGACTATAGGACGGTAAGGCAGCGCGCCGGAAAAGCGCAGGAAATCGTGCCGAAGCTGCGAGCCGCATTGCAGAAGCGCACCGCGCAGCAATGGGAGGAATTGTTCGGCGATGATGTACCCTGCGGCGCGGTTCGACCCATCGAAGACATGTTCGATTATCCACAAGCCCTCGAACAGGGATATGTGGCTCGCCTGAATCATCCACGGCTGGGCGGCTATCGCGGTTTCGCGGGTGCGTTCAAATTCGGCGCGCTCGACACGCCCAAGCCGTTCGGCGCGCCGGAAAAAGGTCAGCACACACGCATGGTGCTCGATACACACGGGTTCAGCGCGGATGAGATCGCGCATCTCTTCCAGTGCGGCGCGATCAAGGGCAACTGACCGTATACCAACACATATACGCCGCGCCTCCCCCTCGCCGGAAATAATTTCACGATACTCTTGTGAGAAAGTGCGTCTCCATCGAGGGACGCGCCGTTGAGCGAGCATCAGGTGACGAATCTGCAGGAAGCGCTTGACCGGATCGCCGGTTACATCGAAGTCGGCGAATTGTCCGAGGCGGAACAATTATGCCTCTCCGCGGCGAAGCTTGCGCCCGCGGACATCTCGGTGCAGCACGCGCTTGGTGTCGTGTATGCCCACCAGCAAAAGCTCGCAGACGCGCTGGACTGTTTCGAGCGCGTTCTCACGGTAAGGCCCGATTTCGCGCCAGCGTTTCTCAATCGCGGAAACGCCCTGAAGATGATGGGGCGGCCGGACGGCGCCTTGGACAGCTTCAATCGGGCGCTATCTCTGCGGCCGGATTATATCGCAGCGCTCTCCAATCGCGCCTCACTGCTGTTCGAAGCAAACCGGCTTGACGATGCGATGGCGGATTATCAAGCCGTTCTTGCGGCTCATCCGGACAATGTCACCGCGTTGATCGGCCAGGGAAATATCCTGCGGCAACTGGCGCAGACAAAAGCGGATGACGAACGGGCATTTCTTGTCGAAAAAGCATTGGACAGTTATCGCTTCGCCATCAACGTCGCGCCAAACTCCGCCCAGGCGCACTACAGCCTTGCAATGACGTTGCACCGCATAGACCAGCTGCATGAAGCGATCGAGCATTATCGTCATGCGGTACGGCTGCAGCCGCGGCTGGCAGAAGCCTATTCCGATATGGGCGTGGCGCAATTCGAGGCGGGTCAATTGGCCGAGGCGGCCGCGAGCCTGGACCAGGCGCTTGCCATCGAACCCGGGAAGTCCAAGTTCCTCTGGAACAAGAGTCTCTATCTACTTGCGCTGGGTGAGTTTGCCCAGGGCTGGCGACTTTATGAGAGCCGGTTGTCTGGGAAGGGCAAAAACACGCGCGGATTTGGCTGGCTCGACAATGAAGATCTGCGAGGAAAGGCGGTCCATGTCTGGGCGGAACAGGGTCTGGGCGACACGATTCAATTCTCCCGCTATGTGCCGCTGCTCAAAGCCAGGGGTGCGATGGTCACACTTCACGCCCGCGCAAGCCTCACGCGCCTTCTTTCCCAGCTCGGTCGAGAAATTATCATCACATCCTCAATGCAAGAGGACGATAAAGGGGACTACGCGATTCCGCTTCTAAGCTTGCCGCTTGCGTTTGGAACGCGCTTGGACTCCATCCCCGCCGGGGTGCCTTATTTGCATGCCGAAGCGGAAAAGATTCGCGACTGGAAAGCTCGGCTCGGCACCCAGGGATTCAAGATCGGGGTCGCCTGGCGAGGAACCATGGCCACCAAATTGTCGGCGGCGCGGTCATTCCCGCTGGGTTCTTTGGAACAGCTGTCGCGTTTGCCGGGTGTCAGGCTGATCAGTCTGCAAATTGGTGACGATCAGGCATCACCTGGCATCGCGCTGGAAAGATTGGGCGGGCAATTCGATGCGGGCGATGATGCCTTTCTCGATGCCGCCGCCGT
>DATKPL010000396.1:0-6430 GCA_035524155.1 Rhizomicrobium sp. | reverse complement strand
CAAATTCGGCCAAAATGCTCATCGGCCTTGCGGCGCATGGCGTAGGGCTCGTCCCCGTCCACTTTGGTAAATTTGACGCGGGCTTCCTTGAAACTCAGCCCGAAATGGCGGGCCAGCCGCTTCACGTCACGGCTGTTCAGGGGGATGACGGGATAGGAACAGCAATAACCCGGGCATTTCGAACAATTATAGGCCACAGCACTCTCAAAACCGGTGGTTGCGAAAAAGGGGGCAAGCGATAGCAGAACCTTAAACTCGCCGCCAAGGAAATTGGTCCGCCGGATTTTCGCCATAAGATGATGTTGCTATCTTGCCAGGGGCTATTCTTTGGGGCGGGGTCGAGCAATGCCGCCCATTCGTGATGTCGGATGATTAACAAAAAGCCGGTCTTCTTTGACGCGACGGGAAGGCGCGCGGCCAGACTGGCGACTCTGGGCTGGACGGCGGCATTGGTCACCTTGGTGGTGGCGATCGGCTTTATTGCCAGCCTGATGGTGGCCAAGCCGGTGGCCAATGTGGACCTGCCGGGTCGCGCCTACGCCACCAATCCGCCGGAACTGGTGAAGAAGGCCGTCGCCCCCGGCCTGCTCAAACAGGCGACACGGCTTGGCACCGAGGCGCTCAATCGCCGGCTTGAGAACCAGCGTCAGCGCCGGTTGCGCAACGCAATGCCGTCCCGCGTTCTTCCGGCGATCCTGGCGCCGCAAAAGGGCCGTTCGCTGGCGATCGGTTTTTACGTCAATTGGGGCGAAGAAGGCGATGCCAGCTTCGATTCCTTGAAGCGTGCCCTGCCGCGCCTGGATTGGGTGATCCCCAGCTGGCTGACATTGGCCGGCCCCAATCTCGCGTTCAAATCCAGCCTGGACCAGCGCTCGCTCAATTACATGCGCGCCCGCAAGCCCGGGGTGGCGATCCTTCCCGTGATCCAGAACGCTAGCAACGGCCAATGGAACGGGCCGGGCCTGGCGAAGCTTCTGGCCGATCCCGGGCGCACCGAAAATCTCGCCAACCAGATCGTGAATTTCCTCGCCGCCAACAAGCTTCAGGGCGTCACCATCGATTTCGAGAATGTGCCCAAGGATGCCCATCCCGATCTGGAGCGGTTCCTGGCGCGGCTGTCGCAACTCTTCGCGCCGCATAACTGGATCATCGTGCAGGCGGCGCCGTTCGATGACGATGACTGGCCCTATAAGGCATATTCCCAGATCGTCGATTACACCATGTTGATGGCTTATGACGAAGCGGACGATTCGAGCCCCCCGGGCGCCATCGCGGGACAGGGCTGGTACGAAAAGACGCTCGATCAACGCATGCGCGAGCTGCCCGCCGATTCCACCATCGTCGCCATCGGCTCTTACGGTTATGACTGGATCAATGGCGGCCAGGCCAATGGCGTGGGCTTTGCCGATGCCATGGTCGCGGCGCGCGATTCCGGCGCCAAGATCCAGTTCGACGCCACCAACAACCCGCATTTTTCCTATGAAGAAGCCGACGGCACCAAGCATGATGTCTGGTTCCTGGATGGCGTGACCGCTTTCAATGAAATCCATGCCGCTGATCCCTATCAGCCTGCGGGCTACGCGTTGTGGCGGCTGGGCGCGGAAGATCCCAGCGTGCTGCCGTTGCTGGGCCGGCCCTATGGCGCGCCCGCGCCCAACGGTCTGCATGCCATCCCCACCACCGATGACGTGGATTTCGACGGCAATGGCGAAATATTGCGCGTCGAAGCCAATCCCACTCAGGGCCTGCGCAGCTTCGAAGTGGAAAAAGACACCGGCGATATCGTTGATGAATCCTATCTCGATCTTCCCACCAATTATGTGATCCGCCGCATCGGCATGGTGGCCAAGAAGATCGCGCTCACTTTCGACGATGGCCCCGATCCGGAATGGACGCCGCAGATTCTCGATATCCTGAAGGCGAAGCACGTGCCGGCGACCTTTTTTGTCATCGGCGCCAATCTGGAAGCCCATCCCAGCCTGGTACAGCGCATCCTGGCCGAGGGGCACGAGGTGGGAAATCATACTTATACCCACCCCAATCTCGCCGACACGCCGCTGACCGCCGTCAGGCTCGAACTCAATGCCACGCAAAGATTGTTCGAAGCACTGACCGGCCGCTCCATGCGCCTGCTGCGACCGCCTTATCTGGGCGATGCAGAGCCCACCGACGCCGATGAGATCGTGCCCATCGTCGAGGCGCAGAAGCTCGGCTACATCACCGTCGGCACCCATGTGGACACACTGGACTGGCAGATGCTGCCGGTGGACCAGATGATGAAGCTGGTCGAGAAGTCGATCAACAACCCCAATCCGCTCTTGCGCGGCGATGTGGTGCTGCTGCACGATTCGGGCGGCGACCGCAGCCAGACCATCAAATTATTGCCGGTTTTGATCGATCAGTTGCGCGCGGAGGGATACACGTTTGTGCCGGTCTCGGCGCTGGCCGGCTTCAGCCGCGATCAGGTGATGCCCAAGCTGCCCTGGACCGTGATGCTGTTGGCCGACCGCGCCGTGTTTCTCACCCTCTCTTTCATCGGCCAGTTCCTCTATTATTGCTTCATCGCCGCCATCTTCCTGGGCGTGGGCCGGCTTCTGGTGCTGGGGGGCTTGGCGATCCAGAACAAGCTGCGCAACACCGTCAAGCCGCCACCGATCGCCCATGACGGTGAAACCGTATCGGTGCTGATCCCCGCCTATAACGAAGAGAAAGTGATCGCCGCGACCGTCGAACGGATTCTCTCCAGCGATTACCAGAATCTGGAAATATTGGTGATCGATGACGGTTCGCTGGATCGCACCGCAGAAGTCATCCGCCAGCGTTTCGCCGATGAGAAACGCGTGAATCTCATCTCCATCGCCAATGGCGGCAAGGCGCACGCCTTGAATACGGGATTGCATCAGGCCACGGGCGCGGTGGTGGTGGCGCTGGATGCCGACACGCAGTTCAACCCCGACACGATCTCGCGGCTGGTGCGTTGGTTCGCCGATCCGGAAATCGGCGCGGTCGCCGGCAATGCTAAGGTCGGCAACCGCATCAACATGATCACCCGGTGGCAGGCGCTGGAATATATCGTGGCGCAAAATTTGGAGCGCCGCGCGCTGTCGGCGCTCGACGTGCTGACCGTGGTGCCGGGTGCGGTGGGCGCGTGGCGGCGCGAGACACTATTGAAGCTGGGCGGTTTTCCCCCCGACACGCTGGCCGAGGATCAGGATCTCACCATCGCGGTGCAGGCCGCGGGCTATCTTGTGGCCTTCGACACCACCGCCGTTGCCTGGACCGAGGCCCCCGCCACCGTGCGCGGCTTGAGCCGCCAGCGTTTTCGCTGGTCGTTCGGCACTTTGCAGTGCCTGTGGAAATACCGCCGCATCACCTTCAATCCGCGCTATGGCGAATTGGGCCTGGTGGCGCTGCCGCAGGTCTGGCTGTTCCAGATCATCTTGACCACGCTTGCTCCCGTCGCGGACCTGCTTCTGGTTTGGCAGCTGATCGGGCAGTGGATCGCCTACAAGCAGCATGGCGCGGAATTCACCGACACCGACCTCAAGCTGATCGGCATCTATTATGCCATCTTTATCATCGTGGATCTGTTGGCGGCGCTGGTGGGCTTTTTGATGGAGCGGCGCGAGGATTGGCGGCTTCTGCTGTGGTTGCCCTTGCAGCGCTTCGGCTATCGCCAGTTGATGTATTATGTGGTGCTGCGTTCCATCGCCACCGCGCTACGCGGCCCCTTTGTGGGCTGGGGCAAGCTTGAACGGCATGGCACGGTGAAGGCCAGTCACGCTTTCCGGACATAATGCAGGGTCTCGGGCTATCCGCTGGCGCGGCCCTCGCCCTGCAGATTCCAATTACAACGCATCGCCGCCAGGGTTTTCTTTTGAGGCATCACAATCTGCTTTAATGGAAGTCGCGCGACGGTGGCAGTACTCTCACATTGCGGGGGTGGCGGTGCGTGGGCGCGACCGGCGGCAATGCGTCGCCGGACAGAAGCCTGAGATCGGCGCTGCGGTCGATCATGTTATCCGCCATCAGGTGAATCACGCCCTCCGGGCTTTTTTGCACCTTGCCCTCGACCAGAAGCAGCCGCGCGCCCATCACTTCCTTGCGGAAGGTTTCGAAGGTGCGCTCCCACACCACCACATTGCAGATGCCGGTCTCGTCCGACAGGGTGATGAAGATGGCAGTTCCTTCGCCGGGACGCTGGCGCACCAGCACGATTCCCGCGCAGCGCACAAAGGCGCCATCCGCGAATGTGCCCACATCTTCGCAAGAGACGATGCCCTCTTGATCCATGCGCGGGCGAAGAAATTGGGTGGGATAGCCTTTGAGCGAAAGGCGGATGGTCTGGTAATCGGTCAGCACATGTTCGCTGAGCGGCATTCGCGGCAACGGCGCGATCTGTTCGGCGCCCTGGTCCGGCGCCGACAGTCGCGCGAACAAAGGCAGGGGCTTGTCGTCGGGCAGCCGGCGCACCGCCCATAATCCTTCGCGGCGATCGAGGCCGAAACCGCGCAAGGCATCGGCTTCGGCCAGGATGACCAGGGCGCGCTTGGAAAGGTTGGTGCGGCGAACGAAGTCGGCGAAATCAAGGTAACCGGCTTCGCGATTGTTCTTCACGGCCTGCGCGTCGGCCTCGTTGAAACCGTTGATCTGGCGCAGCCCCAGGCGCAGGCAAAGCCTGTCTTGCGTGTCGCGTTCAAGGGTCGAATCCCAATCGCTATGGGCGGCGTCGGGCGCCAGCACCGTCACTTTTCCGTTATCCCGGGCGCAGCGCACGATCTCGGCGGGCGCATAGAAGCCCATCGGCTGGGCATTGAGCAGGGCCGCGGCGAAGGCGGCCGGATGATGTTTCTTGATCCAGGCCGAGACATAGACCAGAAGCGCAAAGCTGGCGGCATGGCTTTCGGGAAAGCCGTACGAACCGAAGCCCTTGATCTGTTCGAAGCAGGCTTCGGCGAAACCCTGCTCATAGCCGCGCGCGATCATGCCGCCGATGAATTTCCGCTCGAACGTGCCGATGGTGCCCATGTGGCGGAACGTGGCCATGGCCCGGCGCAAGCCATTGGCTTCGTCGGGTGTGAACTGGGCGGCGACAATGGCCATCTTCATCGCCTGTTCCTGGAAGAGGGGAATTCCCAGCGTTTTTTCCAGGACCGGTCGCAATTCATTTTGATCGAAACGTTGGTCGGGCTTGGGGATGTCGAAGACGATGCCGGGATTTTCCCGCTTCTGCTTGCGCCGCTTCAGATAGGGATGAACCATGCCGCCCTGGATCGGTCCCGGCCGCACGATCGCCACTTCCACCACCAGATCGTACAATTCGCGGGGGCGAAGCCTGGGCAGCATGTTCATCTGGGCGCGGCTTTCCACCTGGAAGACGCCGATGGCGTCGGCCTTGCACAGCATGTCGTAGACCAAGGGATCGGTGGGCTCCATGGCCAGGGTCAGCTTTTCCTCTGCCACATTTTCGTGGGCGTGGATCAGCGCGAAGGCCTTGCGGATGCAGGTCAGCATGCCCAAGGCCAGCACATCCACTTTCATGATGTTGAGGGTATCGAGATCGTCCTTGTCCCATTCGATGAAATAACGATCGTCCATCGCCGCCGGGCCGATCGGCACGGTCCAGTCCAGCTTGTCGCGGGTGAGCACAAAGCCGCCCACATGCTGGGAAAGATGACGGGGAAAGCCCAGCAGGCGAGTGGCGAACATCACCGCCCGTTTCACCAGCCGATTATGCGGATCCTGCTCGCCCTGGCGGACCTGATCCTCGCTCAAGCCTTCGCCGTAATGGCCCCAGACCGTGTCCGCCAGTTTGCCGGTCACGTCTTCGCTCAGGCCAAACACCTTGCCAACTTCGCGGATGGCGCTGCGCGGGCGATAGCAGATCACCGTCGCGGTCAGGGCGGCGCGGCGATGGCCGTAGCGCCCGTAGATGTATTGGATGACTTCCTCGCGCCGCTCATGCTCGAAATCCACGTCGATGTCGGGCGGTTCGTTGCGTTCGGAGCTGAGGAAGCGTTCGAACAGAAGATCGATTTCGGTGGGATTGACCGAAGTGATCCCCAGTGCATAACAGACCACGGAATTGGCGGCCGATCCGCGTCCCTGGCAGAGAATGCCTTTGTCGCGCGCGAATTGAACGATGTCGCGCACGGTGAGGAAGTAATGGGCGATATGGCGGCTCTGGATGAAGCGCAGCTCTTTTTCGGCATCTTTCGCGATGGCGGAAGGCACGCCCTGAGGGAAGCGCCATTTCAGCCCGGTTTCGGTGAGCTCGCGCAGATGTCCATCCGGCGTCTTGCCCTTGGGCACGGGTTCGCGCGGATAGCGTTGCCCCAGCTCGGACAGGCTGAAATGAACGAGGCCGGCAAAGCGCAGCGTTTCCTCGATCGCTTCCGGGCATTGGCGGAATAGGCGCGTCATTTCACTG
>DATKPL010000395.1:0-9391 GCA_035524155.1 Rhizomicrobium sp. | reverse complement strand
CTCAACCGCCATGTGATGGCCACCTGCATGGCGGGCGGCACCTTGGAGTACAAAGACACCGAACTGGCGCTGAACCGCCGCGGCTCGCTCGAACCGGCGTGGCTGGATCTATTCTATTCGCCGGTGATCGACGAAAGCGGCAAGCCGGGTGGCGTGATCGCGGTGGTGGTCGAAACCACCGAGCGCGTGCTGGCGCGCCGCGCCGCCGTGAAACAAAGCGAGCGCCTGGCCCAGATGTTCCAGGATGCGCCCAGCTTCATGGCCCAGATGGACGGGCCCGACCATGTCTTCACCTTCACCAACGCCGCCTATCAGCAGTTGATCGCCCATCGCGACGTGATGGGCCGGCCGATCCGCGATGCGCTGCCGGAAATTGCCGCCCAGGGATTCTATGAATTGCTGGATCAGGTCTATCGCACGGGCGAGGGCTATCGCGGCAGCGCCGTGCCGGTGACGCTGCAGCGCACGAAAGGGGCGGCGCCCGAACAGCGGCTGCTCGATTTCGTCTATCAGCCGGTGCGCGACACCTCGGGCAATGTCACCGGCATTTTCGTCGAAGGCATCGACGTCACCGACAGCGCGCGCGATTCCATGCTGGTGCGCGAGAACGAGGCGCGGCTGGCCTTTCTGGACCGGCTGGGGCGCGCAATGGTGGAAAGCCGCGACGCCGATGCGATCCTCGCCACCACCACCCGCATGGTGGGCGAATATCTGGGCGTCTCGGTCTGCGCCTATGTCGATATGGACGCCGACGAGGACGGCCTCACCATTCGCGGCGAATGGTGCGGGCCCGGGGCAACCAGCCTTCTGGGCCGCCAGCGGCTGAGGGATTTCGGCGAAAGGACGGTGAGGGAGCTTCGGGCGGGACGCCCGCTGATTGTCGACGACACTGGCGCGTTGCCCGCCAAGGAGGCCGCCGCGTACAAGGCCATCGATGTCGCCGCCGTGATCTGCATGCCCCTGATCCGCGAAGGGCGGCTCACGGCCTTGATGTCCGTCAATCACAATGCGCCCCGCCATTGGACCGACAATGAGCTGGCGCTGATCCGCGAAGTCGCCGACCGCTCTTGGGCGCATATCGAGCGCGCCCGCGCCGAGGCGGCGATGCGCGATGCCGCCGAGCGCCTATCGATGGCCACCACCGCGGCCGAAATCGGCACCTTCGACTTCAACCCGGTCACCGGCGAATTGAAATGGGATGCGCGCTGCCGCGCCTTGTTCGCGCTGCCCGCCGACGCCAAGGTGAGTTACGAAGTCTTTCTGGCCGGCACGCATATCGACGATCGCGCGCGCATGGACGAAGCGGTGCGCAAGGTGCTCGATCCCGACGGAACGGGCGTGCTGGACCAGGAATACCGCGCCGTGGGCTTTACCGACGGCGTCGAACGCTGGATTTCCGCCGCCGGGCGCACGTTCTTCCACGACCGCACGCCGCGCCGTTTCGTCGGCACGGTGATCGACATTTCGGAGCGCAAGCGGGCCGAAGCGGCGCTGGCGGATCTGAACGCCACCCTGGAACGCCGCGTCGCCGAACGCACCCACCAGTTGCTGCAGACCGAAGAGGCGCTGCGCCAGGCGCAGAAGATGGAAGCGGTGGGCCAGTTGACCGGCGGCATCGCCCACGACTTCAACAACCTGCTTCAGGGCATCACCGGCGCGCTCGACCGCGTGCAGCACCGCATCACCGAGGGACGCCCGGGCGAGGCCGACCGTTTCCTCAAGGCCGCGACCGACGCCGCCAGCCGCGCCGCGGCGCTCACCCATCGCCTGCTGGCGTTCTCGCGCCGCCAGACGCTCGATCCCCGCCCGCTCGACGCCAACCGGTTGATCGGCGGCATGGAAGAGCTGATCCGGCGCACCATGGGCCCCAATGTCGCCATCGAGGTGGTGGGCGCGATGGGCCTCTGGCCGATCCGGGTCGATCCGTCGCAGCTGGAGAATTCGCTGCTCAATCTCTGCATCAATGCGCGCGACGCCATGCCCGAAGGCGGCAAGCTGATCATCGAGACCGCCAACAAATGGCTGGACGATCACGCCTCGCGCGATCGCGATATTCCGCCCGGCCAATATGTCTCGCTCTGCGTCACCGACACGGGCGCGGGCATGACGCCCGAAGTGGTGGAGCGCGCCTTCGATCCCTTCTTCACCACCAAGCCGATCGGGCGAGGCACGGGGCTGGGCCTCTCCATGGTCTATGGCTTTGTGCGCCAGTCGGGCGGGCAGGTGCGCATCTATTCCGAGCTGGGCAAGGGCACCACCATGTGCCTGTACTTCCCACGCCATCTGGGGCCGGTGGAGGAACAGGCCGCGCCCCACGACCAGGCGGTGGAGCATGGCTTCGGCGAAACCGTGCTTCTGGTCGATGACGACGCCACGGTGCGCATGCTGTTGGCCGAGGTCCTGACCGAAAGCGGCTACAAGATCCTGGAAGCGGGCGACGGTCCGGCGGCGATGAAGATCCTCTCCGGCGACCAGCGCATCGACCTGATGGTCACCGATGTGGGCCTGCCGGGCGGCATGAATGGCCGCCAGGTGGCCGACGCCGCGCGCACCATGCGCAAGGATTTGAAGGTGCTGTTCATCACCGGCTATGCCGAGAATGCCGCCATCACCAGCGGGCATCTGGAAGCGGGGATGCAGATCCTGGCCAAGCCCTTCGCGATGTCCACGCTTGCGAACAAGGTGCGCGAGATGCTGGAGCGCTGAGCCGCCGTCGCGGTCAGCGGATGCACCAGGCGCGCGCGCCTTCCTCCTTCAGGAAAATCTCCGCGCCGGGACCGCGCAGGATCGCCAAGGTCGCCGTCATGCCGGCCTCGACACAGGTTTCGGCCGCCACCGTCACCGAGCGCGGCGGATCCTCGACCGGCCAACCGGTGCGCGGGTCCAGGATATGGCCATAGCGCACGCCGCCATGCATCAGGAACCGCCGCGCATCGCCGCTGGTCGCCAGCGCGCCCGACAGAAGCTGGATCATGCCCGCGGCCGTTCCGGCCTTGTCCACCGATTCAATCGCCACATGCCAGGGCGCGTTGCCCTTCCTTGGTCCCGAGACGCGCAGGTCGCCGCCGAAATTCACCAGCACGGGTTCGCCGGTGATGGACGTCAGAAGGCGCAGCACCAGATCGACGGCATATTCCTTGGCCAGTCCGCCGAAATCGATCTCCATGCCGGGCAAAAGGCGCAAACGCGGCCGCCGCCAGCGCACCTTGCTCCATCCCACCAGCGGCATCAGCGCCGCGATGCGCGCCCGGTCCGGCAGCCTGTCCGATCCGTCGAACTGCCAGGCGCGGCGAAGCACGCCCGACGTCACGTCGAACAGGCCGTCGCTTGCCTTGTGGCATTCCTCCGCGAAATCCAGAAGCGCGCCGGTTTCGGCATCGACCAGAAGCCCGTCTTTTCCCGAAGCGTTGATGCGGCCGACCACGCTGTCGCCGCGATAGCGGCTGAATTTATGCTCGATGCGCAGCGCTTCCTGCTGCGCGGCGCGGCCCAACTGCCCGGCCAGGGCGCGATCTTCCGTCTGCACGCATATTTCGCAGGGCGTCGCCATCGCCGCGAAGGAAACGCGATAATCCTCGCCGGTTCTGGCCACCCGCACCGGCGCGCTCCTAGTGGAAATCCCAGGTATAGCCGGCGAAGATCACCGCCGCGTTGGTTCCGGCGAACAGGTCCTGCTGCTTGAGCTGGCCAAAGGCGTCCGCCGGATGACGGTTGCCCATCTGGGTGTAGTATTCGCCCTTGAGATAGAATTCCGACCGGCCATTGATGTGATAGCCGATCTTGGCGCCATAGGTGATGCCGGTGAATGCGCCCAGCCGGAAATCCGATGAGGCATATTGGGGCAGGGGCTGGCTGCCCACCAGGAAGTAATGGAAGAAATTGGCGGCGCTCTGCTGGTACCAACGCCCGCTGGGCTCGAGATAGAAGGATTGGCCCAAGGGCACATTCTCCGAAATCTCGGCGGTCTTGGAGCGGATGCCCCAGCTGTCGGTGTAATAGCGGAAGCTGAGTTCGGTCACCGCGGGATCGAGATCGATCTTGTTGTCCCAGAACAGGCTCTGGCTCTGGCGCTTTTCGGGGCGGCTTTCATAGAGCGACGAATTGGGCTGGCCGCTGGCAGGATCGACCACCGATATCACCCGGTAGGGATCGTTCTGATAGCCGGATTGCGCATCGAAGGCGTAATTCAGCTGCGTCAGCCACCATCGCGTCATCACTTCGGTCCATCCCGCGACGAAACCCAGCTGGGTCTTGTCGCGCGAGGTGGGCGATTTCCACTGGGCATTCATCACCGTCAGCGGCGTGGGGATGCCGCCAAAGGGAAAGGAGGAATCCAATTCTCCGTTCAGGCTGAGGCTGAAAGTGGTGTTGTTGGAATTCAAATTCTGGGTGATGTGGGCGTTCGAGGTGATCGCCTGGTAATCGGTCTCGCGCGAATAGCCTCCGCCAAAGCCAACCTCCGTTATTTCTCCCAGCGGTTGCGCCCAGCCGAAATTGAAGGCGCCCCGGTGATCGCGAAAGCCCTTGTCCACCGGCAGGGTGTCCGCTGCCACGGTGTATTGACGGCCGAGCGCGGCCTGGGCGAGCTGGCCCGGCGTGGGCGGCAGGTGAATGATGGTGCTGCCGCCCGAAGCGCTGGTGAGGGTGGCGGTCGAACCCACGGCTTTCAGGGGCGTGACGAAATTCTGCGGCAGGGTCGACGGCACCGCGCCGTTGGGCGTGGCACCCGACACGGCGTCGGCAACAAAGCCCAGGCTGAGCTCGCGGCCATCGGCGCCGTGCACCGAAAGGTCCAGAGTCGGCTCGGTGGCGGAAACCCGGCCTCCCGGTTCCTGGTAGATCAGCAGGGCGGCGTCCAGCTGGGAATAGGCGATGCCCGGCCCGAAATTGTCGTTGGATCCGGTGTCGTATTGTGCCGCCGCATCCCGGGATTGCCCGGCAAGGCTGGCCGCGAGCAGGCCCGCCGAGAGTTTCGCGATACGCTTGCGAACCCGGCCCCGTCGACGCGTCTTCAGTTGCAACCACAGCCTCCACCGGCGAAGCCGCGGCCGCCACTGGATGCTTCCCGGCTGAAATAGACATGATCTTCGGCGGCGGCCAGCACGGCATAGGAATCGACCTGCATCTCCGGCTTCGCCATCAGGTCTTTTTCCCAGGGGCTGGGTCCGATGCCGGAACAGGCGCTGGTCAATGGCGCAAGCGCGATCAGGGTCAGGGCAATCGACAGGCGCCGGGTCATTTTTTCTCTCCGATCAGCGCGAGGATATGGGCGAGATATTCGTTGCGCCGCGCGTCCGAAAAGCCGTCATGCTCGAAGCGGATGCTGCCGTCGCGCCCGATCAGAAAGCTGGTCGGCATGCCCTTGATCGGATATTTCGACGCGATCTTGCCGGCCGGGTCGTAGACGATCTTGAACGAAGCGGGGACCTGGCTGAGGAATTGCTGTGCGGCTGCGCCATCATGGTCGACATTGACGGCGATGACGGTGAAGCCCCTGTCGCCATATTGGGCCTGCAGCTCGTTCATCCAGGGAAAGGACAGGCGGCAGGGCACGCACCACGATGCCCAGAAATCCAGGTAGACCACTTGGCCTTTATAAAGGGCGGGATCGAATTGCTGGGCATTGGCCCTTGAGTTTGCCGCGACGGTCAGAAGCCCGATCGCGAAAAGAAATCTCGCCAATGACCGCATGCATGCTCCAGCTCGATTGCATTGCTGGATTAGCATCGGCATCCGCGCCGAACATTACGGCTGATCGCCTTTTTGGAGAGGAAGAGGCAGGTACGGACGCGCGAGGGACGCGCGCGTCCGTCCGCCGTCTACGCCTTGGTGTTGACGATGCCGCCGGCGCCGCCGGTCACGGGGGACTGCGTGACTTGCGGCTTGACGGTCTTGTCGTCGGCGTCGCCGTCATGCTCCTGGCCGGGGCGCTCGGCCCGTTCCGGCATGCGCGCCGCGGGAATCGCGGCGTTCATCGCAGATACGCTGGGGATGCTCATCAATGATCTCCGTTTGGGTTCCGCAGACTATGGCCTGCGAGGACCGAAAATGCGGTAAAGCGAAGTTTGGGGATCGGTAGACTTTCTTGGGCGCGCCTAGGCGGCCTGCGGAAATGTCATTCCCACGCGCAGGCCCGGGCGGTTATCGGCCGCGAATATGCTGGCATTGTGAAGTTCGGCCACCGCCGCAACGATGCTCAAACCCAGGCCGTTGCCGCTGGTGGTGCGGCTTTCATCCAGGCGGTAAAAGCGCTGGAAAATGCGCATTGTGTCCTGCGCGGGCACGCCCGGCCCGTTATCGGCGACGCAAAGTTCGATGCCCTTGCGGCTCCTGCAGACCGAGACCGTGATGCTGGCGGAATGCGGGGTGTGGGTGTTGGCGTTCTCGAGAAGATTCGCGAGCGACAGGGTAAGCAATTCCGGATCGCCATTGATCCAGATATTGGGCACGATCACCTCTCTCAATTCCCTGCCGTCCTCTTCCAGGGCCGGGGCAAACGTGTCGCAAATGTCCGACACGAGCTGGCTGAGGCAGAAGCGCTGGAAGCCCGCGCGCCGGTTGCCGCTCTCGATCTGGGCGATGCGCAACAGGGCCGCGAACATGTCCAGGATGGTGTCGATCTCCTTGACGCCCTTGTCGAGCAGAGCGCGGTATTCGTCGCCGGAAAGTTGTTCGTGCCGCGCCGGCTCCAGCAGCTGGCGCAAGCGGCCCAATGGCGTGCGCAGGTCGTGGGCGATGTCGTTGGACAAATGCTTTAGGCTTTCCATCAGACTGGTGGTGCGATCCAGCATGCGGTTCAATGTCGCCGCGAGGCGGTCGAGATCGTCGGGTGCGTTCCGGCGCGGCACGCGGCGCTTCATGTCGCCCTCGATGATCGCCTCGGCGGTCCGGTTGATGGTCTCGATGCGCTTGAGGAAGCGCGAGCTGAGAAAAAGCCCGCCCACGATCGCCATCGTCAGCGACAGAAGGGATATCCACGCGAAGGTCTTGAGGATCAGGTCGCCGAACTCCTGCACCTTGCCCCAATCGTCGCCGATCAGGAGGCAAGCCTCGCCGTCCAGCGGCGTGACATAGAGTTTGAGCTGTTCCTGTTCGCCCGGCGCCTCGTCGCCATCGGGCGGCCCGGTCAAGGTGGTCCATCCCGCCCTGCAGGGAACGTCCGGCAGGGATCCGAAAAGATGGTGCCCATTCTTGTCCCACAGGGAATAGTCCAGGCCGTAGACCAGCCTGCCGCGCTGCCGCTCGCCGATGATGCGCAAGACCTGGGAAACGCCGCCGGCCATATAGTCGGATTGCAGCGCCCTCGACTCGGAACGGATGCGGGCGCGGAATTGGGCGCTCAACCCGCCGGTCACCGAGAAATAGGTCAGGACCGCCAGGATGCACACCGATACGGCGAACAGGCCTGCATAGGCGGCCGACAGCTTGAAACTGGCGGATTTAAGCGTCTGGTTGAGGCGCACGAATGATGTATCCCGAGCCGCGGATGGTCTGGATGATGTCTTCGCCCAGCTTGGCGCGCAGGCGGCTCATATGGGTTTCCACGATATGCGTCTTGGGATCGAAATGATAACCCCATACGCCTTCCAGCAGCATGGTCCGGGTGACGATCTGGCCGCGTCGCAGCAGCAGATATTCCAGAAGGCCCATTTCGCGCGGCTGCAACAGGATGGGCACGCCCGCGCGGGTCAATTTCCGCTTGATGCGGTCGAGCTCGAATTCGCCCAGCCGCAGGAGCTGCGGCTCGTTTATCCCGGGAGGCCGGCGCAACAGCGCGTTCACGCGCGCCAGCAGCTCGGAGAAGGCGAATGGTTTCGCCAGGTAATCGTCGGCGCCCGCGTTCAACCCTTCCACGCGATCGTCAAGGCCGCCCAGATTGCTGAGGAACAGCACGGGCGTTTTGGTGTTTTCCTTGCGCAGGCGCTGGATCAGGCTGAGGCCATCGAGCCCGGGCAGCATGCGATCCACCACCAGGAGATCGTAATTGCCGCCATGCGTCGCCGCCTCATAAGCAAGATCGCCGCGCGCCACATGTTCGACCACATGACCGCAATTACCCAGTTCGGATTTCAAATAGCCGGCGAGCGCTTCCTCGTCTTCCACCAGAAGTATGCTCATGTGCGCTCCGGACATCCTGCAAAAATTCTATATCCCAGTTTCCCGGATGCGGCGGAATGCGCGAGATCAATTTGGCGTTTTGTATACATGCGGACATGTGCGACTGCCTCGCACTTTCGCCGGAAGGATGATCAGTACGATCCGGGACGAAGGAAGGGGACAAGACGCGGTGTCGAGCGCGCATAAGCCTCATAGCCGGGAAAGGTGGCCCGGAGAACGTCTTCCTCATAACGCATGCGCGGGAACTGGATGGCGATGGAAGCCGCGACCAGCAGAAGGCCCCAGGGCTGCAGATATTGCAGGGCCACGCCCAAGGTAGCCCATTGCTCGAACAGATACAGCGGATGCCTGAGATACGCGTATGGTCCTGTGGTCACCAGCATGCGCGCCTGGGGAAGGATCGCGAAAGCGCGGCCCAGCCAGAACAAGGTAACCAGTGAACCCAACGTGCCCGTCACCACGATCGTTGCGGAAATACCTGCCATGACCGGGCCGAGATTGGTCTTCGGCAAAAGAAGAACGGCATAACCCAGATTCGCGCCCGCAAATCCCCATGCGCGAGGCCAAAAGCCTGGCGCCTTGCGCAACGGCAGGCGGCGCATGCAAACCAGAATCAGCTGCAACGCCAGGAACAATCCCGTCACCGTTTCGGTGATGATGAGGCGATAGTCCGGAGGTTGCGCCTGGAGCTGGCCCGGCATGACCATGGCGAAACCGGCAAGCGCGAATCCCGAGAACAGGATCAGCGGCGCGCCCATGGCCAAGTCATAAAGCCGGGTATCGGAAAGATGTCTCGGCAATCTGGCTATCTGCTCCATGCGCGCAACCATAAGCATGCGGGCCGCGGACGTTTAAGGCACGCCTGTATAATAGTTCCCAACATCTCCGTTGGACTGCAGCCATCATCCGGCCCGACATGCGGATGGCCTGTCAAGCGGCCATTGCTGACGCGCTAGTGCTTCCGGGCGATCCCCATCACCTCGAAATGCGCGTTGCCCAAAAGGCTTCCCGCGCCGATGAAGGCGCGGGCGGGCAGCGGACCCTTGAAATAGGTGCGGTACACGCCATTGAAGTCGGCATAGTCTTTCAGGTTGGTTGCGAATATCTGCACCCAGACCAGATCGTCCATGGTGTAGCCGGCCTTCTCCAATATCAGCCGGATACTATCCATCACCACTTTCGCGCCGGTCTTGGCGTCGACAGGCGGCTTGCCGGTGGCCGGATCGGTTCCGTCGGCCGTGCCCGAGATATAGAGCGTGTCGCCATCCTGCAC
>DATKPL010000394.1:0-7690 GCA_035524155.1 Rhizomicrobium sp. | reverse complement strand
CCAGGCGCTGGCCCAGTCCAAGGCCGAGCGCAAGATTCAATTGGGCGTCACCACCACCGAGGGCCTGGGCGCGGGCGCCCAGCCGGAAGTGGGCCGGGCAGGCGCCGAAGAGTCCATGCAGGAAATCATGGAACACCTTTCCGGCGCTCACATGGTCTTCATCGCCGCCGGCATGGGCGGCGGCACCGGCACGGGCGCTGCTCCCGTGATCGCCCGCGCCGTGCGCGAGGCGGGCATTCTCACCGTCGGTGTCGTCACCAAGCCCTTCGCGCTCGAAGGTGACCGCCGCATGCGGGTGGCCGAGCGCGGCATCACCGAGCTTCAGCAATTCGTGCACACGCTGATCGTGATCCCCAACCAGAATCTGTTCCGTGTCGCCAACGACCGCACCACCATGTCCCAGGCCTTCGCCATGGCCGACGAGGTGCTGCATGCCGGCGTGCGCGGCGTCACCGACCTTATTGTCATGCCGGGCCTGATCAACCTGGACTTTGCCGACATCAAGTCTGTGATCAGCGAGATGGGCAAGGCGATGATGGGTACCGGCGAGGCTGAAGGCGAAGACCGCGCCATGCGCGCCGCCGACATGGCGATCTCCAATCCGCTCTTGGACGATGTCACCATGAAGGGCGCCAAGGGCGTGCTCATCAACATCACCGGCGGACCCGACCTGATGCTGTTCGAAGTCGAGCAGGCCGCCAACCGTATCCGCGCGGAAGTGGACCCCGACGCCAACATCATCTTCGGCAACACCATCCTGCCGGACATGGAAGGCCGCATCCGCGTGTCCGTGGTCGCCACCGGTATCGATGCCGACATCCTCAAATTGCCGGAGAAGGTGCATGCGCTTCGGCCCAACCTGAAACCGGTGCAGCCTTTCCGTCTGGATCCGGTCAAGCCTGCGGGAATGAATCCGGTGCAGGCGCAGGTGGAAAGCCTGGCCGCCGAACTCAACGCCAATGCGGCGCCCTCGATAAAGGCAGACGAAGCCTATATTTTGGGCGGCAACGAGGCTCCGGCGATCGAGGAGCCGTTGCCGGAAATGGCGCCTGCGGTGACGAAATACCCCGCCACCGAAAGCTACCGTTCGCTGGACCAGCAGCCTCTGGCGCCGCGTCCGCAGCCGGAAAAGAAAGCCGGTTGGAGCCTGTTTGGCCGCAAGAAATCGGCCACGCCCGACATGCGCAGCGAGCCCCGGGCGGAGCGTCCTCGCGCCACCGCCCAGCCAATGCAGCGCGCCGCGGCACCCGAACAGTTGCCGCCCCAGGGCGGCGAGGATCTCTTCCCCGATCACGCCCATGACGATCAGTTCGAGATACCTGCTTTCCTTCGCCGCCAGTCAAACTAGTCAGTCCAACTAATCCTCGCGTTCGTCCAAACGAAAGGGCGGCTTCGGCCGCCCTTTTTGTTATAAGGAGTCATGGATTTCTGGATTGAAGACGCGCGAGAATCCGACATTCCCGTCATAACCGCGATCCTCAATCATGCTGCCGCCACCAGCACCGCGACGTGGCACGAATATCCCAAAAGCGAAGCGGAAATGGCCGAATGGTTTGCCGCCCGCAAGAAAGACTATGTGGTGCTGGCGGCGCGCGATGGGTCGGGCCTGTTGGGCTATGCCAGTTATGGGCCGTTCCGCGCGCCTTCGGGCTACCGGCTCAGCGCCGAGCATTCCATCTATGTGCGCGAGGATAAACGCGGGCAGGGGATCGGCAAGGCGCTGCTCACCGCCTTGATCGAACGGGCGCAAGGCCAGGGGCTGCACGCCTTGATCGGCGGCGTGGATGGCGACAATGAACTCAGCATCGCGCTGCACAAGGCGTTCGGCTTCGAGGAGACCGGCCGCCCGCCCGAAGCCGGACGCAAATTCGATCGCTGGCTTACCCTGGTCTTCCTGCAAAAAAACCTCTGACCCGCTATCATCCCGGCAAAACAGGGGGTGGCGATGCGGACACAATCATGGGTGGCGTTCGGGCTTTTTTTGCTGGCGGCTCCGGCCTCGGCCGCGCCGTATGACGTGGCTGAAAAGGACATCGCCACGCTGCAAGCCGACATGACCGCGGGCCGGGTCACGGCGCTGGAACTCGTGCAAGCCTATGAAGCGCGCGTCGCCCGGATCGACCCCATGCTGCACAGCGTGATCGCCCTCAATCCCGATGCCGAGAACCAGGCCCGCGCGCTGGACCAGGAACGCCATGCCGGCCATGTGCGAGGCGCCCTGCACGGCATTCCCATCCTGGTAAAGGACAATATCGAGACGCTTGATCCCCTTGCCACCACCGCGGGATCCCTGGCACTGAAGGACAATATCACCCATCGCGACGCCCCGGTGATCGCGCGCCTGCGCGCCGCCGGCGTGATCGTGCTGGGCAAAACGAATCTCAGTGAATGGGCCAATATCCGTTCCACCCATTCCATCAGCGGCTGGTCGGCGATCGGCGGCTTGACCCGCAACCCCTATGTCCTGGACCGCAACACCTGCGGCTCGTCGGCCGGCAGCGGCGCGGCCGTGGCGGCCAGCCTGGCCGCCGCCGCACTGGGCACGGAAACCAACGGGTCGCTGGTCTGTCCGGGCTCCTTCAACGGGATCGTATCGCTCAAGCCCACGGTGGGATTGGTGTCGCGGACCCATATCGTGCCGATTTCCCACACCCAGGACACCGCAGGTCCGATGACCCGCAGCGTGGCCGATGCCGCGCTGCTATTGTCGGCCATGGCGGGCAGCGATCCCGATGACACCGCCACGGCCGATGCCGACGCGCATCGCATGGATTTTGCCGCGCCGTTGCGGGGCGCCTTGCTCAAGGGTGTGCGCCTGGGCTTGATCCTGTCGCCGCCCGATCACTCCCCTTCCACCACCGATATCCTGCTGCAGCGTGCGGTGGATTTGATGCAGGCCCAAGGCGCGCAGATCGTGGAAATCCATGATTTCAGGCGCCCCCAGAATGCCGGGAATGAAGAAGACACGGTGTTGAAATACGAATTGAAGCATGACATGGCGCAGTATCTGCAGAGCCTGCCACAAAATTCGACCGGCAATGGCCCCAAGACCCTGGCCAACCTGATCGCTTTTGATGCCGTGACGCCGCGCGAGCTGGTGCTGTTCGACCAGGATTATTTCGACATGGCGGAAGCCAAGGGTGATCTGACCGATCCTGCCTATATTCAGGCGCATGAGGATTTGCGCGCCAGCACGCGGGCCTTGCTGGACCAGGCTTTGACGGCAAACCATCTCGATGCCTTGATCCAGGCCACCGACGATCCCGCCTTCCGGACCGACGCGGTCAAGGGCGACAGCGAAAGCGGCAGCGATTCTTTCCTGTCCGCGACGGCAGGCTATCCGCATCTCACCGTGCCGATGGGACAGGTCGCGGGCCTGCCGGTGGGTATTTCCTTCATGGGCACGGCCTGGTCGGAGGCAAAACTGCTGGCGATCGGGGCGGCATTCGAGCGCGCCGCCCAGGCGCGCAAACCGCCGACCTTCATTCCATCGCTGGAATCCACGCCCGACATCGCGGCGGCGCTAGCGCCATTGCCCTCAAGTAGCGAAGCGGTAGGGCATTAAAAAGCCCCTCAAGTAGCGGAGCGGTAGGGCATTAAAAAGCCCCTCAAGCAGCGAAGCGGTAGGGCAGGAAGTCAAATTAGGAATGGGCCGCGGCCGGCTCGGGCTTGGTGGGCGGGCCGATATAGATCCGTCGCTTGCCGAAATCGATTGCCAGGGAATTCGAACGCAGCAAAGCCGGGCCGATGATCGCGGCCGGGCCCTCGTCCAGTCCGAAATACTGGAACACTTTGGCATTGGCGACGATCACGTTCTGGCCCGGAAATTTGCGGTCGCCCACCTGGATGGTGAGGTCCTTCACCAGCACCACCGGTTCCACGGTCCCCAATGCGTCGCGCAGATCCTGAGGGATCTGTTTCTTGAGAAAGTCCACGCGGTGCAGGCCCAGCCGCTCGGCCGCTTCCCAATTCATCATGGTGATGCCCGAACCCATATCGAGCAGCGCGGTGACGGTTTCGCGGCCGAATTTGGCATCCATCCACCAGAACGTAATATCCATGCCATGGGCTTGGTAGGGCGTGAGTTTTTCCGACGGCCAGTCGCGATAGGCGGTGGCGCCCGGGTCGGCGGGATCCATCAGCCTCACTTGCAGCGTGTCGTGATCCATCACCATGAAATAATGCGACAACGCATCCATGCCCAGAACGCCATCGGCAGCCTGAAGGCCGTCCATCTCTGTGACGTCATCGGGCAGCACGCCCATGGTGAGGCCGTCGATGGTCTCTCTGTCCAGGCCCAGTGGCCCGGGCTTCACCGGCACCGCCGAGCCGATATTGTTCATGGCATAGACTTTGAGCATGCCGCCTTCGGAGGGAACGAGGCCCAGTTGCCGGCGCAGATGCTCGAACAGCATGGTGCGGCTGGACGCGGTATCGAGCACGAAATTGAAGGGGCCCTGGCCGTTGAGGAACACATCGGTGGAAACGCGGCCGTCTGCGCCAATGCGATAGGGCAGTTTGGCAAGATCGGCGGCCCAGGCAACCGGGACAGGCAATGTTCCGCACAGCACGATGCCCAGAGAAAGCAATATCGCCTGGAAACGCGGTCCCATCGCATTGGCCTTTCCGGGCGATAGTAGACCCTTGAAAGGCCCGCCGCTATAAGCCGCTCATGTCCGAGCGAAATACTATTGCGCGCGAAATAGCGATTACCGGAACGGCGCTGCATGCCGGCACACCGGTGACCATGATCCTCTCGCCCGCTCCGGCGGGGCAGGGCGTGGTGTTCCAGCGTGACGGCGCGATGATTCCCGCCCGCTACGATCTGGTGGGCGAGACCCGACTGGGTACGGTGATCGAGAAGAACGGCGTCAAGGTCGGTGTGATTGAACACCTGATGGCGGCGATCGCCGGCGCGGGATTGGACGATGTAAATGTGAGCCTGGACGGGCCCGAGCCGCCCATCCTGGACGGCGATGCGCTTTCCTATCTCACCCTGATCGAACGGGCAGGCTTGCGCGGGCAGGGCGAACGGCGCCTTGCCATCGCGCCCAGGCGGCGTGTCGAAGTGAAAGAGGGCGACGCTTCCGCCACGCTCGAGCCCGCGGACGAAACCTCGTATGATTTCATCCTGGATTATCCCGGCTCGGCGATCGGACGACAGGATTTCCATTTTGCTTTCTCGCCCGCCAATTTCCGCGAGATCATCGCCCCGGCGCGCACTTTCGGCTTCATGAAAGACCTGGAAGGCCTGCGCCGTATGAATTTGGCGCATGGCGCGTCGCTGGAGAACACCTTGGCGTTGGATGACAAAGGCGTGATCAACAAGGAACGCCAGCGTTTCGCCGATGAATTCGTCCGCCACAAGATCCTGGACGCCATCGGCGACATGGCGCTGGCGGGCGCGCCGTTGCTGGCAAAGTTCCATGGGGTGAAATCCGGCCACGGCCTGAACAACAAGCTGCTTCGAGCCCTGTTTGCCGACCCCGCCAATTACGAAAACCTCACGCTTCCCTGATGAGCCCCGCTTTATGTTATAAGGGCGCGCTGGTTCGGAGCGGTCGCCGGAGTGCGGCCTAAGCCTTTGCCAAGACAAGGAAATTATCGAGGTCTGCATCCCATGCCGCGTTCAGGATTTCTGTCCGCCCGCTCCTTGCGCGCCGGTCTTCTGGCGGTGGCGCTGGGCACGGCTCTGGCCGGCTGCAGCATGCTGGGCCTGGACAAGGACGATGCCTCGAACGACCTCAACAAGGATGCCGCGCAGTATAATGAGCGGCCGGTCGAGCAGATCTATGCCGACGCCTGGGCGCAGATCAACAAAGGCGAGTGGGAAAACGCGGCCAAGCAGTTCGAGGAAGTGGACCGCCAGCACCCCTATTCGGTATGGGCGCGGCGCGCCATGCTGATGACGGCCTTCTGTTATTACCAGGCCAACAAATATTCCGACGCGGTCTCGACCGCCGACCAATACATTTCGCTGCATCCCGGCAGCCATGAAGTGGCCTATGCCTTCTATCTGAAGGCGATCTCGCTTTACGAGCAGATCGTGGACGTCAACCGCGACCAGGCCAATACCGCGGGCGCGCTGGTGGCGCTGCAGGACGTGGTGCAGCGCTTCCCCGACACCGAATATGCCCGCGACGCCACTCTCAAGATCGACCTCACCCAGGACCATCTGGCCGGCAAGGAGATGGCGGTCGGTCGCTATTACCTCACCCGCGGCGACTATATCGGCGCCATCAACCGCTTCCGGGTGGTGATCGAGCAGTACCAGACCACGCCGCAGATCGCCGAAGCCCTGGAGAGGCTGACCGAAGCCTATTATTCGCTGGGGCTGGACAGCGAAGCGCAGACCGCCGCCGCCGTGCTGGGCGCCAATTATCCCGGCAGCGAATGGTACATGGACTCCTACAACATCTTGAAAAAGCGCAACCTCACCCCGGTCGAGAACAAGAATTCCTGGATCAGCCAGGCCTTCCACCGGGTTCTCTAACGGTTGACTGTATTTCGGGGCCTGGCGGCTGGCGGGAATCGGGTCGCTGCGCGTAGAATTTTGGCCAGGATGCCCCAACGAATCGGATTCTTTATTGCTCTGCCGCTTCGCTGCTTGAGGGCGCGATGTTAGCGGCGCTGACAGTCCGCGACATCGTGCTGATCGAACAGGCGGCACTGGAATTCGCGCCCGGCCTGAATGTTCTGACCGGCGAAACTGGCGCGGGCAAATCCATCCTGCTCGACTCCCTGGGCCTCACTATCGGCGCGCGCGGCCGCGCCGGTGTGCGGCCAGGGGCGGGCCAGGGCTCGGCCACGGCGATCTTCGATCCGGCAACGGGCCATGCCTCGCGCGCCTTGCTCAAGGAGCAGGCGATGGCGCATGAGGGCGAGATCGTGCTGCGCCGGAGCCTCGCCGCCGACGGCAAGTCCCGCGCCTTCATCAATGACGAAGCGGTGAGCGTGGGGCTGCTCAAGGATCTGGGCGGTTTGCTGTTGGAGGTACATGGCCAGGCCGATGACCGCGGGCTGTTCGATGCCGCCACCCATCGCGGGTTGCTGGATGCGTTCGGCGGCCTGGAAGATTCGGACCGCGAAGTCGGGAACCTTTATCGAAACTGGGATGAAGCCCGTGACGCGCTGGCCGCTCTCAAGGCCCGCGCCGCCGAAGCGGAAAAGAATGCAGATTTCGTCCGGGCCGCGGTGAAGGAATTATCGGCCTTTGATCCCAAGCCGGGCGAGGAAGAAAGCCTGGCCGGCGAACGGGCCCTGATGATGAACGCCGCGCGCATTGCCGAGGATCTGGATGCGGCAGTCGAGGCGCTGGGCGGCGAGGGCAAGGCGGAAGCATCACTGGCGTCTGCGCTAAAGAAATTGTCCCGTCTTCCCGATGAGGCGCGCAAGCGGGTGAGTGCTGTGTTCACCGCGCTGGAACAAGCCTTCGCTCAGACCGAGGAAGCGCGGCGCGACCTGGAAGCGCTGCTTTCCAGTCTCGACACCGACAGCGCGGCGCTGGAGCGCAAGGAAGAACGCTTGTTCGAATTGCGCGCGCTGGCCCGCAAATACGCCACCACGCCCGATGCGCTTCCGGCTGTGCTGGCCGATTTCGAGGCGCAGCGGGACGCGCTGGACGGTACCGGCACGTCGTTGAAAGACGCCGAGGCGGCTGTCGCCCGCGCTAAGGAGGCGTATCTGGCGG
>DATKPL010000393.1:0-2919 GCA_035524155.1 Rhizomicrobium sp. | reverse complement strand
TGGTTCTCGCTTACCGCGGGGCCCACCTGCGAGGCGGAATCCAGCGCATCACCCACCTTCAGCGCCTTGGCGCGGGCCGCCAGTGCTTCGATGAAGCGGTCGTGAATGCCTTCGGTGACAATCACCCGGCTGGACGCGGTGCAGCGCTGGCCGGTGGAGAAATAGCCGCCATCCAGCGCGATCTGCACCGCGCGGTCGAACTCGGCATCGTCCAGCACCAGCAAAGGATTCTTGCCGCCCATTTCCAGCTGCACACGGGCCTGGCGCGCCACCGCGGCCTGCGCCACCTTGGCACCCACGCTTTGACTGCCGGTAAAGGAAATCGCATTGACGTCGGAATGCTTGACCAGCGCGTCGCCCACCTTAGGCCCGCCCAGCACCAGGTTGAAGATGCCCGGCGGAGCGCCCGCTTCCTGGATGACCGCGGCCAGCGCCGCGGCAACCGCGGGCGTCTGGCTGGCGGCTTTCAGCACCACCGTGTTGCCGAACGCCAGCGCCGGCGCGGCCTTCCAGGCCGGGATGGCGATGGGGAAATTCCAGGGTGCGATCAGGCCGTAAACACCCACCGCTTCGCGATAGGTTTCAACTTCCACGCCGGGGCGGGTGGATTCCATATTGTAGCCGTGACGGCGCAGCGCCTCGCCCGCGAAATATTTGAAGATGCGCCCGGCGCGCGCCGTTTCGCCGATCGCTTCCGGCAAGGTCTTGCCTTCCTCGCGCGCCAGCAGCCGTCCCAATGTCTCGCGCCGCTCCAGGATCATGGTGCCGATCTTGTCCAGAAGATCGGCGCGCATTTCCGGCGAGCCGTTCGACCAGCCCGGAAAAGCCGCACGTGCGGCTTCGACGGCGCTGTTCACATCTTCGGCGCCGCCGTCAGGATAGCGCGCGACGATGTCATCCGTGTTGGAAGGATTGATGCTGTCCAGGCGGGCCGCGCCGCTGTGCTTGCCGCCAATCACGTGAGAAAGCGCTTCCGTCATGTCCATCATCCATCAGCTGTTGAGAAGACCGCGCTTGGCCAGGTTCATCATCAGGTCGCCGACGCCGAAATCCCAGGGCGGGGCTTGCTTGCAGGTGGTGACCTTGTTTTCCAGCACGCCCAGGGTAGGGGTAGAGACCCGCACCACATCGCCCATCTTGTGGGTGAAGCCCAGGCCGGGCGTGTCGCGGTCCTGGATGGGTGCGAACATGGTGCCAAGAAACAGCGCAAAACCGTCGGGATAATGATGCTGGCCGATCGCCTGTTGCACCAGATCGAGCGGATCGCGGCTGATCTCGCTCATGGAGCTTTTGCCTTCGAGTCGATAATTGTCTTCGCCGGCGATGGTGAGTTCGACCACCGCATTGCGTATGTGATTCATGGTGAAATTCGCATCGAACAGGCGGATAAACGGGCCGATGCTGCACGAGGCGTTGTTATCCTTGGCCTTGCCCAGGAGCAAGGCGCTGCGGCCTTCGAAATCGCGCAGATTGACGTCATTGCCCAGGCTGGCGCCCACCGCTTCGCCCCTGCGGTTCACCACCAGCACGATCTCGGGTTCGGGATTGTTCCAGCTGGAATCCGAGCGGATGCCGATTTCCGCACCGCCGCCGACGGACGACAGCGGCGGCCCCTTGGTGAAGATTTCCGCGTCGGGTCCGATCGCCACTTCCAAATATTGCGACCACAAGCCATCGGCGATGAGAATTTCCTTCAATCGCGCCGCCTCCGGTGAGCCGGGATGGCAGGCGCGCAAATTATTGCCGACACGGCTTTCCAGGGCACGGCGAATCTCATCAGCCTTGTTGGCGTCGCCCCGCGCGCGTTCCTCGATCACCCGTTCCATGGTCGAGGTGGCAAAAGTAACGCCGGCCGCCTTGATGCATTGCAGATCGATGGGTGCGAGCAGACGATGGCGGGCGCGCTTCCCGGACCAGGCCGATTGAACGTCCAACTCATCGACAGGGCAGACCGCTTTTCCTTCGAAGCAGGCGGCATGCTCGTGCAAAAGCTGCGCCACCGTGGGCGCCTGTGCCGAAAGATCGAACACCAACCCATTCATCAGCGCGACCGGGGTGGGTCCTTCGCCGAAATCCATGCGGCCCACCAAATGCGCGTCACGCCAATCATCCGGCAGAAATTCCAACATCCCGCGCCTCAAGGATCGGGTGACGCGAATGGCGCCATCGCTTCATAATAGCTGAGGGAGTATTTGGGCGCATAGCCGGCCGGGAAAGGCCGCTTGGAAAATTGCTGGAAATAGGCCAAGCAGGCGTCACGCCAGAAGATCGCCTCGCGATGCTGGATGGCGAGAAACGCGGTGACCTGGTCGAAGCGTTCCTTGTCCACATAAGCGACAAGGGTTGACCATGTCTTCTGCATCTCAGCCACCTGGTCCACGCCCAGGCGATAATGCGCCACCAACGCGTCCCACATGGTGTCGCCCGAACGCATCTTGTAGTCCCACGGCACGTGATGGAAGAACAGCAGATACCGCTCCGGCGTCTTCGCCACATCCTCGAATTCGTCCCGGAGCGGTTGGTTGTATTGTCCGGCCATATTGCTGCCTGTGACGGTGCGGTCGAAGCCCAACCCATCGGCGGCGGCATGATGATAATAAGGCGCCTTCCAATCGGCTCGGTCACCCTTTTCGTCCCAGGGTGCAGGACCGAAATGATCGTCATGGGACATGATCAACACCAGCCCCAGGGGCGTCATGTAATTCACTGCCGCCTCGCGCGAATCCATCATCATCGCGACCACCGGATTTACAAAAGCCGGATCGTTCACGAAGGTCTGCTTGACCCATTCCTGGGCGACATCGCGGGCCGAAATGTCGGGATCCCACGCCATGCGGCCGAACACATACCAATTGGCCTGGTTGAAGATCGAGCCGCACCAGTCCTCGTCATCGCCCTCATTGGCAACGCCGGCGAGCC
>DATKPL010000392.1:0-5273 GCA_035524155.1 Rhizomicrobium sp. | reverse complement strand
CTGGGTCGCCGCCGCCCGCGCGACGACATGGAGATGGGCCTGTATGGGTTCATGCCGCTGGCCTTCAACCTGGATTACAACTCCTTTCCCAGTGGCCATGCGCTGACCATCTGCTGCGTGGCGGTGATCTTCACGTGCGTGTGGCCGATGCTGTGGCCGCTTTGGTTTGCCGTCGCCGCTTTGCTGGCGGTGACGCGCGCATTGCTCACCGCGCATTTTCTCAGCGATGTGTTGATCGGCGCGGGCATCGGCTTGATCGCGGCACGCGAAGTGCTGCTCTTGGGTTTTCCCGGTTCCGCGCCCGGTTGGTTTTAACGCCTGGCTTTGAAAAATTCTTTCAGCACGCTTCCCGCCGCCATGGCGTCGCCAGCGCGTGCGACCGAAGGCCGGTGGTGACAAGTGGCCTGCTCAAAAAAGCGCGGACCATGCAGGATGGCCCCGCCCTTGGGGTCTTCCGCGGCGAACACCAACCGCGCCACCCGTGCCAGCGACATCGCGCCCGCGCACATGGCGCAAGGTTCCAGTGACACGAACAGGCTGGTCCCGCCAAGCCGCTCATTGCCAAGTCTTTCCGCCGCCGCCCTGAGCACCAGCATCTCGGCATGAGCGGTGGGGTCCTTGCGCTCCAGGATGCGGTTGCCGTCGCGGGCCAGCAATTCGCCGTCCGCCGACAGCAGCACCGCGCCCACCGGCACTTCGCCGCGGGCGACGCATGATTTCGCTTCGGCAAGCGCCAATGCTATGGCTTCTTCATCGGTCATGGAGATCCCGTTGTCGGAAGATAAGCCAGAAGGCGAACGCATAGCAAAAGCGATTGCGCGCTCTGGGCTCTGCTCGCGCCGCGACGCCGAGCGGCTGATCGCCGAGGGACGGGTGCAACTCGACGGCGAAACCGTGACCAGTCCCGCCCTGAACGTCACCGAGAACAATGTGATCCAGGTGGACGGCAAGCCGCTGGACGAACGCCAACCGGCGCGGCTGTGGCGCTATCACAAGCCATCGGGCCTGGTGACCACGCACAAGGACGAGAAAGGCCGGCCCACCGTGTTCGCCAACCTGCCCAAGGCGCTGGGCCGGGTGGTCTCGGTGGGGCGGCTGGATTTCAATTCCGAAGGCCTTCTGCTTCTTACCAATGACGGCGAGATCGCGCGGCGGCTTGAGATGCCGGCATCCGGCTGGGTCCGCAAATATCGCGCCCGCCTGTTCGGCAAGGTGACCCAGGCCGAACTGGACAGACTGGCAACCGGCGTCACCATCGCCGGCGTCGCCTATGGGCCCATTGTCGCCGACCTGGAACGCAGCAAGGGCATGTATTCCTGGGCCACGGTTTCGCTCAAGGAAGGCAAGAACCGCGAAGTGAAACGGGTCATGGAAAGTCTGGGCCTGAAAGTGGCCCGGCTGATCCGCATTGCCTATGGGCCCTTCCAACTGGGCCAACTGGCCGAAGGCCAGACCGAGGAAATTCCCGCCCGGCTATGGCGCGAGCAACTGGGCATCGGCCGCAAAAAGCGGGGTCCCGACCGCCATGAAGCCCCCTGGAAAGCGGAAAAACCGCGCGGCAAACGGGGTTTGGCAAAAGCCAAAAGAAGCTGATAGAAGCGCGCCCGACAAAACGGCGAGAGCGCGCTTTTATTATGAAAAACAAAAAACCTAAGCTGCCGCCGGCCTATGCCGCCGAAACCAAGGACACGCGTTTCGCCGGCACTTTCGAGGTGCTGGTGCCGGTGCCCGACCGCAACAAGCCCCACAAGGTACCGCTGCAATTCAACAGCCTGAACGAGGCCGAGGCCTGGCTGCACAGCGCGGAAGGCAAGGAAACGGTGGCGGGGATCCTGGATTCCTACCAGGACAAATAACCCTGGCCAGGCAAGGCCTTCCGGGCCCGCAAGGTTGGTTTCCTCCGCCTCCCGGGCGGGCTAATATTTGGCGAGGGTGAAATATTCACGCCGGAATGAATTTTCCCCTGTAACCGTTTCCTTTCCGGCTCGAACTTCCAGGGAAGTGGCTCACGTGATTGCCGCCGAGGCCCAATATCGCGACTGGATGCTGGCAGGTCTGAGCGGCGATCGCGCCGCCTATTCCCGTCTCTTGGCCCAACTGGGCGGTCATCTGCGCGCATATTTCGCCAGGCGGGTTGGAACGGATGCCGAGGATTTGGTGCAAGAGACATTGATCGCGATACACACAAAGCGCGCCACCTACGATCCCGCCCTGCCGTTCACGGCCTGGGTGCATGGCATCGCGCGCTACAAGCTGATCGATGCCTGGCGGCGGGACAAACGCCGCGCGACGGTGTCGCTGGAAGACGCGCCCGATCTCTTTGCCCATGACGATTCCGAAGCGGCCGGCGCCAAGCGCGATGTCGAGAAACTTCTGGCCAAGCTGCCCCCACAAAAGCGCGATCTGGTGCGGGCGGTGAAGCTGGAAGGCCGTTCCATTGCCGAGGAAGCGGAAGCCACCGGGCTGTCGGAGACCGTGGTCAAGGTCACGGTGCACCGCGCGGTGAAATCGCTGGGCCAGGAATTGGGCCAAGGAATGGAGGGGCGTGGTGAAAACTGACGAGCTGATCGCCCATCTCAGCGACGATCTCACGCCCGTGCCGGCGCATTATGTGGGCCGTGTGCTGGCGATGGGACTGGGCCTGGGTTTCCTGCTTTCGGCGATCCTGATGCTGGCGGCGATGGGGCCGCGGCCCGATCTGTCGGTGGCGATGGAAGGCGGCGCCTTCTGGATGAAGCTGGCCTATACGCTGAGTTTTGCAGCGCTGGGATTGTGGATGGTGGAGCGGCTGGGACGTTCCGACACCAGTGCGCGGAGGCCCGCGGCATTTCTATTGGTTCCCATCCTTCTGCTTCTGATCGTGGCGATTGTTCAATTCTACCAGCCGGGCATCGATCGCCATCACATGGTGATGGGGGATTCCTGGAAAGTCTGCGCCATCGACATCCTGACGATCTCGGTGCCGGCGTTCGTGGCGGTGTTCTGGGCGCTCAGGAAGCTGGCACCGACGCGCCTTACCCTCGCCGGCGCCGGCGCAGGGCTTCTGGCGGGAGGAATCGGCGCCAGCGTCTACGCCTTTCACTGCGTGGAATATACCGCGCCCTTCATCCTTATCTGGTACACCGGCGGCATGGCCGCATCGGCGCTGATCGGCGCGGGTATCAGCCGCTGGGCGTTGCGCTGGTAATCAAACGTGCTGGCCGCCATTGATGTGGAGTTCGGCGCCCGTCACATAGGATGACTGGTCCGTACACAGATAATAGATCGCCTTGGCCACTTCCGCCGGCTCGCCCAGCCGCCGCAGGGGGATCGCCTCCACAAGTTTCTCGGTGCCCGGTGACAGGATCGCGGTGTTGATCTCGCCTGGCGCGATGGCGTTGACGCGAACATTCAAAGGGCCGAAATCGGCGGCCATTTCGCGGGTGAGCGCCGCCAGCGCCGCTTTCGAAGTCGCATAGGCGGCGCCCGCGAAAGGATGGACCCGGGAACCGGCGATGGATGTGACATTGACGATGGCGCCATGGGCCTTGGCCAGCGCGTCCTTCAGGCCTTGCGCCAGCCAGATGGTGGAAAAGAGATTGACCTCGAAAATGTGCCGCCAGGTCTCCATGTCGGTTTCCAGCACGCCCAGCCTTTTGCCGCCCTCGCCCTTGGGTGAAATCGCGGCATTGTTGACCAGGGCGTGCAGCTTGCCGTCCTTGAGCCGCGCCTTCATTTCGGACGCAGCGCGCGCGGTGTCCCTGGGATCGGACAGATCGACCTGGATGTGATCTTCCGGCCCTGCTGCCCAGGGGCAATTTTCCGGAAAGGCATGGCGCGAACAGGTGATCACCCGCCAGCCGGCGCTGGAAAAGCGTTTCACCGTGGCATGGCCGATGCCGCGCGAGGCGCCGGTGAGGATGAGCGTGCGCTGCTCCTCAATTTGAGGTTTGGGATCGGTCATGCCTTGAGCCTATCATATAGCTCGATCATGCAGGCTGATTTTTCCATGGATATTGCCCTGCCGCTCGCTCAAGCTCGCGGCGTTCACCGCTCGAAATGGTCCGCCGGACCATTTCGTCCGCCACGCGGTCGCGGCTCATCCTATCGCTCCACTATCTGAGGCCGAATGCATCTGGAAAGCATCACCGCCATCGCCCTGGTCCTGGCCGCCGCCGTGGCGCTGGGTTTCGGCATGAGCCGGGTGCGCATGCCCGCCGCCGCCGGCTTCATCCTGGTGGGCGTGGCGCTGGGACCGTCGGGGCTGGGATTGATCCAGACCTCGTCATCGATCGAAACCTTGGCCGACCTGGGCGTGCTGATGCTGCTCTTCATCATCGGCATGGAGATGCGGCTGCAATCGTTCCGCAAATCCCTGCCGCTGGCGCTGACCCTCACCACGCTGACCATTCTCATCATCGTCTCGTCGGTGACGCTGTTCACCTTGTTCGTCCATGGTGAAGTGCTGGGCGGCGCGGTCATCGGGGGCATGCTGTCGATCTCCTCGACCGCGGTGGCGATGAAGATGATGGAAGATGCGGGCGAAAAGGACACCGCCGCCGGCCGGCTGGCGCTGGCGATACTGGTCGCACAAGACTTGGCGGTGGTGCCGCTGCTTCTGATCACCAACGGGCTGGGCGCCGCACTCACGCCGTGGACGATCACCGAAATCGCCTTCAAGCTGGCATTGGCGCTGGTGTTGCTGGGTGGGTTCATCGCCATCCTGGGCAAGATAAAAAGTTTCCGCTTTCCCGGCTCGGAATATCTGCTCAGCGATTTCGATGTGGGCACTTTGGGCGTGCTGGGCATCTGCTTCGCCGCGGCCGCGGCATCGGGCATCCTGGGCTTGTCGCCGGCCTTGGGCGCGTTCCTGGGCGGGCTGGCGGTGGGCCATTCCACCCTCAGGCGCGGCGCGCTGGCCATGGCCCAGCCGGTGCAGGCGATCCTGCTGTTCGTGTTCTTCCTGTCGGTGGGCCTTCTGATCGACCTCAAATACCTCCTGGCGCAGGCCTGGGTGATCGGCGCGGCGCTGGTGGTGGTGACGGGCGGCAAGACGGTGCTGAACTTCCTCCTGCTGACCCTGGCGCGCGAGAAATTCGATACCGCCTTTTCCGCCTCGCTGTTCCTGTCGCCGGTGGGAGAATTCTCCTTCGTGATCGCGGGCGCAGGTCTGGCCGCCGGCTCGCTCTCGCCCTCCGGCCACAAGCTCGCCATCGCGGTGATCGCCATGTCGCTCTTGGCCAGCCCGATCTTCTTCTTCCTGGCGCGGCTGGCGCACCGGCTGGCACGCAAGC
>DATKPL010000391.1:0-6106 GCA_035524155.1 Rhizomicrobium sp. | reverse complement strand
GCGGACAGCACGCCGGGCTGTACCGATGCGACAGGCGGCGGGGTGATCACCGGCTGAAGCGGATTGGCGGGCTGGACGGGAGTGATGGCAGGGACGGCCGGACCGGCAGCAGGCACCGTTACGGTGCCTTGCCCCCACGCGGCCTGCGTCAGCAGCAAGCCTGCCCCCACCATCAACGCCAGACGCATGTCGTGATCCCTTCGACGCAGGGAATCCTAGTTAATCTGCGTCGCGGGTTCCAGCAATGCGTAACGGCCACCGACTTCGGTGGCAAAAACGGTCCAGTGGACCGTTTTTAGTGGAGCATGCCGCGAGCTTGGGCGAGCGGCGTAACGGCCACCGACTCAACCGGGGCCGCCCAGCTCATCCATCTTCGCTGCGAAGGCCTGGAGGTCGCGCCAGGCAAGCTTTTTGTGTGCGGGCTGGCGCAGCAGATACGCGGGATGAAGCGTGGGCATGACCGGCACCATGCGGTCACCCACCCGGTATTCCATCCAGCGGCCACGGGTCTTCATGATGCCGTCGTGCACGCCCATCACATGGCGCGCCGCCACCGCGCCCAGAAGCAGGATCAGCTTGGGGTTCACCAGCTCGATATGACGGCGCAGGAACGGCAGGCAGATCGCGGCTTCCTCGGGCGAGGGATCGCGATTGTCCGGCGGGCGCCAGTTCATCACATTCGTAATGTAGAAATTCCGGGTGCGGTCCAGGCCGATGCTGGCCATCATCTTGTCCAGCAATTGACCGGCGCGGCCCACGAACGGTTTGCCGATGCGGTCTTCGTCCCGGCCGGGCGCCTCGCCGATCAGCATGATCCGGCTGTCGGCCACGCCGTCCGAGAACACGGTGTTGGTGGCCTGGCGCTTCAGCGCCGAGCCTTCAAATGTCTCCAGCGCCGCTTTGAGCTGGGCCAGGTCCATTGCCGACGCGGCGGCTGCCATGGCGCTGCCGATGTTATCGCCAGCGACAGGCGCGGGCGTTTTTGCAGGCGCTGCTGCCGACGCCGGTGCCCGCATGGGCGCGACAGTTGCCTGGGCCGCCGGTGCCTTCAGGCGATTGACGGGCGTCTCCTGAATCGCCTCATCGGCGCCGGCTTCCACCAGCCAGGCCAATGTGGCCAGAGGGTCCTTGTCCTGCATGCCGCTATTGGTAGCGCAAGAGTTTGGCCAACGCGACAGCACTGCTCCGAGGGGTGTAGATAGGTGTAGTTAAACGCGAATCCGAGGTCCGATGTCAGACGCCCCACAGCGCGAGAGCATGGAATATGACGTGGTGATCGTGGGCGGAGGGCCGGCCGGCCTTTCGGCGGCGATCCGGCTGAAACAGCTGGCCCAGAAAGCGGGCAGCGAGATCAGCGTCTGTGTACTGGAAAAAGGTTCGGAGATCGGCGCGCATATCCTGTCGGGCGCGGTGCTCGATCCCGGCGGCCTCAACGAGCTGATCCCCGACTGGAAAGCAAAGGGCGCGCCGGTCGAGACCGAAGTCACCGACGACCGCTTTTATTTCTTCACCAGCGGCGGCGGAATCCGCATTCCCAATTTCCTGTTCCCGCCGCTGATGAGCAATCACGGCAATTATATCGTGAGCCTGTCCAACCTCTGCCGCTGGCTGGGAAGCGAGGCGGAGGCCTTGGGCGTGGAGATTTATCCGGGCTTTCCCGCGCACGACCTGATCGTCGAAGACGGTGTCGTCAAAGGCGTGATCACGGGCGACATGGGCGTGGCCAAGGATGGTCATCACAAGGCGGACTATCAGCCCGGCATGGAGCTGCGCGGCAAATACACGCTGTTCGCGGAAGGGGCACGCGGATCGCTATCCAAGATTTTGATCAAGCAGTTCGCCCTGCATGACGGGCGCCAGCCGCAGAAATTCGGCATCGGCCTGAAAGAGCTTTGGGAGCTGCCCAAGGAGAAGCACAAAAAGGGCCTGGTGGTGCATGGTTTCGGCTGGCCGCTTTCGGACGACACCGGCGGCGGTCTCTTCATGTACCACTGGGGCGAGAATTACTGCTCCATCGGCTTTGTGGTGCATCTGAACTACAGCAACCCATATCTGGAGCCGTTCAGCGAATTTCAGCGCGCCAAGACCCATCCGGCCATCCGCGCCTATCTGGAAGGCGGCAAGCGCGTGGGCTATGGCGCGCGCGCCATCACCGAGGGTGGCTATCAATCGGTGCCCAAGCTGGTCTTTGCCGGTGGCGCGCTGATCGGCTGCGCAGCGGGCTTCGTGAACCTGCCCCGCATCAAGGGCAGCCATAACGCCATCCGCACCGGCATGATGGCGGCGGATGCGGCCTTTGCGGCGGTGAAAGAAGGCCGGAGCGGCGACCGGCTCGATGCCTATGAAACGGCGTACGCCAAAAGCGCCGTGGCCAAGGACCTCAAGCTGGTGCGCAACGCCAAACCGCTCTGGTCCAGGCTGGGAACTCTGCTGGCGCTGCCCTTTATCGGGCTGGACCTCTGGACCAACCAGCTGTTCGGCTTTTCCCTGTTCGGAACCCTGGCCCATGGCAAGCCGGACTATGCCACCCTGAAAAAGGCGGCGGATTCAAAGCGCTTGGCCTATCCCAAGCCTGACGGAAAAATCACCTTCGACCGGTTGTCCAGCGTCTTCATCTCCAATACCAATCATGAAGAGGACCAGCCGGTGCATCTGGTGCTGCGCGACCCCTCGATTCCGATTAAAGTGAATTTGCCGGAATATGCGGAACCGGCGCAGCGTTACTGCCCAGCAGGCGTGTATGAGGTAGTTGAGGATCAGGGCGGCCCGAGATTTCAGATCAACGCGCAGAATTGCGTCCATTGCAAAACCTGCGACATCAAGGATCCGGAGCAGAACATCACCTGGATCCCGCCCGAAGGGGGCGGCGGTCCCAATTATTCAAATATGTGAGGCTCATTTGAAACGTCATCTGCTCACGGTTGCGATGCTCCTGGCCCTGGCCGGTTGCGCCACTGTCGCCCAAATGGACGAAAGCCCCGCCGACAAGGCGGCCGACCGTCAGGCTGACGCCTTCTCGACCTATTTGTCGGCGCGCTTCGCCGCCGGCCAGCATGAAATGCCGCAAGCGGCGCGCTATTACGCGCAGAGCCTCAAGAACGATCCCGGCAATGCCGAGATCATGTCCCAGGCATTCTTCTTCGCCAGCACCTCGGGCGATATGGAGAGCGCCGGCCGCTATGCCACCGAGATGGTGGCGAAATCGCCCGACGAGCGCTCGGCCCGCCTTACGCTGGCGGTGATCGACTTCAAGCACAAGGATTATGCAGGCGCGCGCCAGAACCTGTCGCTCTCCGCAAAAGGACCGTTCCAGAGCCTGGTGGTGTCGCTGTTCGACGCCTGGGGCGCGGCCGCCAGCGGCGACGCGGCCGGCGCGATGGTGGACATGAAGTCGCTTTCGTCGCAAAGCGGTGTCGAAGGTCTTGCCGCGTTCCATACCGCCTTGATCGCCGATTTCCTGAACCAGCCGGCGGCCGATGCCGATTACAAAAAGGCGATGACGGCGAACCGCATCAGCCCGCGCGTGATCGAGGCCTATGGCAATTATCTGGAGCGCACCGGCAAGACCGAAGACGCGCGCACCCTTTACGAAAAATACAGCGGCGAGCCCGGCGTCGTGCCTGTGGTGCAGGCCGGATTGGCGCGCCTTGCCCAGAACCGGAAGCCCGCGCCCTTTATCCGTTCAGCGGAGGACGGGGTGGCCGAAGGGCTGTTCGGGATCGCGGCGTCGCTGAGCGACCAGTCCAGCGCCGAAGTCTCGATCCTCTATCTGCGCATGGCGCTTTATCTGCGCCCTGACCTGGCGCTGGCCGATCTGTTGCTGGCGGACCGGTTCGAGACCCTGGGCAAGTTCGAGGAAGCGGTGTCGATCTATCGCGACATCGACAAATCCTCGCCCTATTACCCGATGGCAGCGACCCAGGCGGCGGTGGATGAATCCCGTCTCGATCGCAAGGCGGCGGCGATCAACGACCTCAAGACCCTGGCCGAGACCTATCCCAACAGCAGCGAGAACTGGATCGCGTTGGGCGACGCCTATCGCGACCAGGACAATGATGCCGCCGCGATCGAAGCTTACGACCGTGCGGAGAAAGCCATCGGCACGCCGCAAAAGCGCGACTGGACCCTGTTCTATGCCCGCGCCATGGCGGAAGACCGCGCCAAGAATTGGGACAAGGCGGAAGCCGATGTGAACGAGGCGCTCAAATTGTCGCCGGACCAGCCGGAGCTGCTCAATTATCTGGGTTACTCCTGGGTGGACCGGAACGAGAAGATTCCCGAAGCCTTGACGATGCTGGAAAAGGCGCGGCGGCTTCGCCCCTATGACGGCTATATCGTCGACAGCGTGGGCTGGGCCTATTACCGGCTGGGACGCTATGACGATGCGGCCCGGACACTTGAAGCGGCGGTGCTGCTGGTGCCGGGCGATTCCACCATCAACGAGCATCTGGGCGATGCCTTGTGGAAAGCGGGCCGCAGGATGGATGCGCGCTTCCAGTGGAACCACGCGCTGGCCTTCGCCACGGCCGATACCGACAAGGCCGCGATCGAACAAAAGATCAAGAACGGACTGACCGGATAATGGCGCCGGGCGTGAACGCGGCGATCAAGGCCCGTGCCAAGATCAATTTGTTCCTGCACGTGGGAGAAAAACGCGAGGACGGATTTCACCCCCTGCAAAGCCTGGCCGTGTTCACCGATTTCGGCGACCGCGTCGCCGCGGAAGAAGCGGACGATCTTTCGCTGGTGCTGGAAGGGCCGTTCGCTGCCGGCCTTGAAGGCGACGATAATCTGGTCTTACGCGCGGCGCGCGCGCTGGCGGAACGGGCGGGGCGACTGCCCCAGGCCAAGATCACCCTGACCAAGAACCTTCCGCTTGCCTCGGGTGTGGGCGGCGGCAGCGCCGATGCGGCAGCCACGCTGAAGCTTCTGTCCAATCTCTGGCAGCTCAAATATGACGAGAAGGCTTTGCGCGATGTCGGCGCCACCCTCGGTTCCGACATTCCCGTCTGCGTGCGAAGCCAGCCCGCCTTCATGGAAGGCCGGGGCGAAATCCTGACGCCGGTGACCTCGCTGCCGAAGCTGCCACTGCTTCTGGTCAATCCGCGCGTGGCGATACCCACCAGGGACATTTTCGCCAGCCTTGGCGAGCGCCGGGGAACCGGCATGAAATTTCCTTCCGGCGGCTTCACCGATCTGGCCGACCTGCTGCGCTTTCTCGAGATGACCAACAACGACCTGGAAGCGCCCGCCAAGGCGCGCGAGCCGGTGATCGACGAGGTGCTCAATGCGCTGCGCCGCATGCCCGGCGCGCTCTTCACCCGCATGTCAGGCTCGGGCGCGACCTGTTTTGCGCTGATGCCGGATGAGGGCGGCGCCGCGCGGGCGGCGGCGCTGCTGAAAGAGAAATATCCGAATTGGTGGGTGCAGCCGGCGTCCGTGCCCGATGTGGGCATCACGCGTGAAGCGGTTGGCCGCGATATCGGGCCAACCCCAGACGGGCTTTAGCAATTGCCCGCATCTGCCTAGGCCAAGACGTCCTAGAAGCTTGGCCGTGCCCTTCCTCCCCTTCGGCGCGAACCGCCTGGAAGGGGAGGTGGCCGTAGCACGCTCTCGAGCGTGCGCAGGCCGGAGGGGATCAAAACTAATATGCTCTTTCCACGCAGAAATCGGCGATGTCGGACAGGGCATTGCGGATATCGCTGGCGGGCAGGACCGCGAGCGCGGCCTTGGCGATATCGGCATAGGCGCGGGCGCGGCGCATGGTTTCCTGGATGCTGCCGGTCTGCTCGACCAGGCTGATGGCATGATGAAGATCGGCTTCGGTCTGGTTGCCGGTCTCGATCACACGCCGCCAGAATGTCAGCGCCGTTTCGTCGGCGCGCGCCACCGACAGGATGATCGGCAAGGTCATCTTGGCCTCGCGGAAATCGTCGCCCACCGATTTGCCCATCAAAGCCTGGCGGCCGGAATAATCCAGCGCGTCATCGACCAGCTGGAAGGCGATGCCCAGATTTTCGCCATAGGTGCGCATGGCCGTGATGTAGTGATCGCCGCGTCCGGTCAGCACCGCGCCGCCTTCGGACGCGGCCGCGAACAGGGCCGC
>DATKPL010000390.1:0-5053 GCA_035524155.1 Rhizomicrobium sp. | reverse complement strand
TCGAGGAAAGCGAAGGCGAGGCGGCGGGCATCAAGTCCGTCACGCTTCTGGTCAAGGGCGAGAATGCCTATGGCTGGCTCAAGACCGAGGCCGGCGTGCATCGTCTGGTGCGCATCTCCCCTTTCGATTCCAATGCCAGGCGGCATACATCGTTTTCCAGCGTCACGGTCTATCCGGTGATCGATCAATCGATCGAGATCGATATTCCCGAAAAGGACGTGCGCATCGACGTCTATCGCGCCTCCGGCGCCGGCGGGCAGCACGTCAACAAGACCGAAAGTGCGGTGCGCATCACCCATCTGCCTACCGGCATCGCGGTGGCCAGCCAGTCGGAGCGCAGCCAGCACCAGAACCGCGCCATCTGCTGGGAGATGCTGCGCTCACGTCTTTACGAGATCGAGCTGGAAAAGAAGAAAGCCGAAACCGGCGCTTTTGTGGGCGAGAAATCGGATATCGGCTGGGGACACCAGATCCGCTCTTATGTGCTGCAGCCCTATCAGCTGGTGAAGGATCTGCGCACCGGGGTGGAAAGCCGCGCGCCCCAGGACGTGCTGGACGGCGATCTCGACCCCTTCATGGCCGCCGCATTGGCGCAAGAAGTCGGCGGCAAGCCCCGCGAAAAGGTCGAAGACTTGGCGTAACGCCGCCTATGTCGCCTGCAATGGGGTGAGGCCCGCCAGTCCCGGTTGGGCACTCAAGCTCTGAGAAGAGGGTTGCACTTTTCTCACTTCGTCGCCCAGGGGATTGTCGGAATGGCGGCAATTGCCCTCGAAGAAGGCTCCCGCCTCCACCGCGAAGGCCTCGTGCAGGATGTCGCCTTCGACATGGCTGGTGGCCGAGAGCAGAACCTTGCGGGCGCGGATGCGGCCGATCACCTTGCCGCGCACGGTCACGTCTTCGGCCCAGATCTCGCCATGAATTTCGGCGCGCTCGCCGATCACAAGGCCGACGCTGCGCACATCGCCTTCGACGATGCCGTCGATCTGCATGTCACCGGTGGAATTGAGCGTGCCCGTCACGGTGAGGTCGGCGCTGATGATGGACGGCACAGTGCCGGAGCGGCCCGCGCGCTTGGGCGCGGGATTGGCCAGGGGCGGGATGCTGGCAGGCGGGGGAACAGGGTCTTTGCTTTTGCTAGAGAACATGACGGCCTGCCTCTATGAAGTTGCGAGGGTTACGCACCACGTCATCATACCAGACTTCGTAGTGGACATGGGGCCCCGTGCTGCGGCCGGTGGACCCTACGCGTCCGATCGCAGCACCTTTTTCGACCTTCATGCCTACCCGTACGGTAATCGCGGAAAGATGACCGTAGCGTGTATGAAGCCCCATGCCATGGTCGATTTCCACCATGTTGCCATAACCGCCTCGATTTCCGGCAAAAATAACCGTGCCGGCCGCGGTGGAACGGACTGCCGTACCCCAGGGGCCGGCGAAATCCATGCCCGAATGAAAGGCATAGCGGCCGGTAAAGGGGTCCATCCGGGGGCCGAATCCGCTCGACAGGTCGAAGTCTGTGCTGTTGACCGGCAACGAGAGCGGGATGTGCCGCATTTCCTGGGAAAGGCCACCCAGCTGGTTCAACACGGCGCTGGCCTGCAGATAGGCGGAGTTGAAGTTCTGGTCGCTGAGCCCGTCCACCTCGACCCGGGTGAGGGGGATTTCCGGACCGCCCACACCTTCGTTGGCCAGGGTCCGGCGCTCGAATTGCGTGGCGTTAATGCCGGTATGCCTGACGATGTCATGCAGGTTCGCCACATCGCCGGCCAGGGCATCGCGGGTCTTGTCCATCAGCAGGGTCTCGGAATTTCCCATTTCCGCCACTCGGCCCGTCTGACGCGCCAGTTCGCGCAATCCGGGGTGATGGGCATAGGCTTCCGGCGTCGCCGCGGGGTTTTCGGCGGGAGAAGCAAAAATCGCGCTCGCCATATGGCGCAACTCGGAGAATGTCTGATCCAGCAGACTAGCGTGATCGGGCCTGGCGATGCGGGGCTGCGGCGCCACAGGCTCCGGCATCACGGTCAGCGTGCTGCCGTTATCGGCGTCGTTGTCGAAATTGTCCTGGGCGCCCTCCGGTACATTGGCGGAGAAGGCTTCGTCCATGCTGGCGCCCCCGGATGTTTTCTCGACCGGCAGAGGCGCCGCGCCATGGTCCACCCCGATCGCGGCTTCCATCTGGGTCTTGCGATTGAGGAAGCTGCTGATCGCGTTCTGCTTGGTGGCCAGCGTATCGGCGGTGACCTTGAATTTGTCCTCGGCGTGAACCAGCGCGCCGTTCAGCTCGTCATAGGAAATCTGCAGGTCGGCGAGTCTTGTTTCATAGGCCGATTGCATTTCCTGATAGCGATGGTCCTTGGCGGTGATGATACGGTCCTTGAAGATCACATTGACGGTGGCGAACGCCACCCAGCCCAGGAAGATCAGGCTGAGACCCGCCAGGGTCGCCTGCAGCGAAGGCCCGAAAGTGAAAAACTGCACCCGGCCGTTGCTGCGGATATAGATCTGCCGCTCGGGGAAGGTGTCGTGAACCCAGGTCCAGATCCGCTCCAACGCCGCGCTCATCCTGGAATTGGACGATCGGCTGGCGAACGCGGCGGCATCATCGCTGTTCAGCCCGCGCTGCCAGAAAAAGGAATGCGACGCCTGACGCGGACCGAACCGCCTGAGAAAATTCATGGACAGCTTCACAGGGATTTGGCCGCAGCGAGCACGGCCTCCACATGTCCGGGAATCTTGACCTTGTGCCAGGCTTCGGCGATCACGCCCTTGGCGTCCACCAGGAAGGTCGCCCGCTCCATGCCCATATATTTGCGGCCATACATGCTCTTCTCGACCCACACGCCATAGGCTTTCGCGGTCTTGATATCGGGGTCGGAGCCTAACGCCAGCTTAAGTTTGTGCTTCTTTTTGAATTTTTCGTGGGATTCCAGGCTGTCCTTGGAAACGCCGATCACACTCACGCCCAGCTTCTCGAACTTGGACAGGGCGGCCGAGAAATCGATCGCCTCCTTGGTGCAGCCGGACGTGTCGTCCTTGGGATAGAAATAGATCACAAAGGGCTGGCCCTTGAGGCCCGCCCGCGAAACGCTGGCCTTGTCGCCCGTCGCCAATTTGAAATCGGGGGCTTTATCGCCCGCGGAAAGACCTTCTGTCGCCGCCGCCATCACCACCACCAGCCCTGTGGCTCCGAGCCTTAACTTAAGGAGGGGAAAAAGGCGAGTGCAACCTGCAAAAGCCTTTACAAGATGCTGCGTTATCTGCCCTTTTTAGGCCCAATAGATGCGATAATGGTTTGAGTTTCCTTTCCTTCGGACTGTGCCTTTGAAATTGCCTTTCATCAAATTCATCAAGGCTCACCATGTCAGCCACGCGGCCCTGGCCCTGGGGACGGTGATGGCGGCTGTCGTGTTCTTCGCCGCCGGCGCAATTATCCGGCTGCTCCTGGGGCCTGTTTCGCTGGGACCTTTCGCCGGAACCCTGGAAGGCGCCATCCAGCAGGCGCTGCCGGGCATCACGCTGAAATATGACCAGGCTGCGATCGAATGGACCCGCGACGAGGGCAGGGTCAATCTGGTGGTCTTGGGCGCCAAAGTGTTCGACCGAAATGGCGAAGTGGTGGCCGAGGCGCCGAAAGCCGATATCGATCTCGCCGCCCGCTCCTTTCTCTCCGGTCATGTGGCGGTTCAGCGCATCACCCTGGTGGGCGTGCAGCTGGGCCTGGTGCACATGAAGGAAGGCGGCGTGCGGCTGGGCGCGGAAAGCGACAGACACGCCAATGATGTGCTCTCCCGCCTCAATGACGTGATCGAGGCCAAGGGTTCGGCCACCTCGAGCCTCAAAAGCTTCGCGGTGCGCAATGCCAGGCTGACCATGTTCGACGAAGTGACGGGCCTTCACTTCGTCGCGCCCAAGGCGACTCTGGTGATGTCGGCCAGGGAAAATGCCATCGGCCTGCAGTTCAATTCTGATGTGGTGCTGTCGGGACAATCGGCGCATGTCAGGGCCGACCTGTCGCTTCCGCCCGACAAGGGCCCGATCGTGGGCAGCGCGCTGATTACCGGACTTGATCTGCGCGCGCTGGCGGCCAACGCCGAGATGTTCAAGCCGCTGGCGAAGCTTGCGCTCTCGGTCAATGTCGCGGCGCGCTACAGCGTGGCGCCTGGCGCCCGTCTTACCGCGGCATCCTTCGATCTCACCGCGGCGGGAGAATTGCCGCTGGCCGCGCTCAAGAACAGGGAACTGCATGTGCGCCAGTTGCGCCTGACGGGAAATTACGATGGAACCAAGAACCATCTCGCTCTCAGCCAGGCCAATCTGGACGCGGAAGAAGGCGTGGTCCGGCTGAAGGGAGCGGCGGATTTTCATTACGACCGGGACGCGCTTGCCAGCATCAGCGGCGGCTTTGCGACCTCCCGGCTGGCCCTGAACATGCCGGGGGTCTTTCCCCAGCCGGTGTCCTTCCAGTCATTTGAAGCCGATGGCAGCTATCAGATCGCCAGCCGGCAATTCACCATCGCTCACGCCAACCTCGCCGCGCCCGGTTTGGCACTTTCCGGTTCAGGCAGCGTCACGTTGGGCGAGAAGGGGCAGACGCCCGGCATCGCGATGAATGGAAAATTGGCGCCGCTGCCGGTGAAGACGTTAATGCACTATTGGCCCCTGCCGATCGCGGACGGGACGCGGTCCTGGATCAATGACAATATTTTCCAGGGCACGCTGGGGCCTTTCGTGTTCCAAACCAATTTCGCGCCGGGCGTGCTGGACCAAGATGCCCTGCCCGATGAGGACCTGAAGCTCACTTTCGCGATGAGCGGGGTGGAGGGAAACTACGTCACGGGTCTCACCCACGTCACGGGACTCGCCGGGAACGCCACCTTGCTGGGCGATACGTTCACGGCCGACTTCAGTGGCGGGCATGTCGGCAATCTGGCAGTGCGCGACGGCCATGCCCTGATCCCGGCTTTGCACGTTCACGGCACGCCGGGTCAGTTCACGGCCCATGTCGATGGCCAGATACCCGACATCATGGCGCTGGTGGACATGAAACCCCTGG
>DATKPL010000389.1:0-3088 GCA_035524155.1 Rhizomicrobium sp. | reverse complement strand
CCAGAGCATCCACGGGGTTGGCTTTACCATACAGGATCAGGTTGGCGGCATCGAAGTTCACACCGATATTGTCGAGCCCGGTATCCTTGATGGCGCGGAAGAGCGTGATGGGGGTTTCCTGGCCGGTCTCGCAGCGGAAGTGCTGCCCATTCTGTTTGCAGTAGGCGCCTACCGCGCGCAGGGCTTCGACGGCTTCCTTATATAGCGGCTCATTGGGATTTTCAGGAATGAAGCCGCAATGGGTCTGGACGGCCGGCACGCCGCACTGTTTGGCGAAATCCGAGGTTTGCTTGATGCGGGCGATGCGCGCAGCGCGGTATTCGCGCGGCACAAATCCGATGGTTTCGGGACCTTTGTAGAAATCGTAGATTTCCGGTCCGGGACCTCCGGCGACCAGCGAGGTCGCCTGGATGTGATACTGATCAAGCGCGGCGCGCAAGCGTTGGGGCATATCGGGATCGAATGCGCTGATGCCTACCTGGCAGGTGGGGAATCCAAAGGCGTGGACTTTGCGGATGGCGGCTTCGGGGTCGCTGCCGGCAGAGACAATGAGGCCGAGCGGCATGGACGGCTTCGCGGTGGCGGCCGCCGCCGCTCCCAGCGCTGCCAGGCCCGCGAACTGTCTGCGCGTATACATGCTGCTCATTTAAGCATTATTCGAGCGAGATGCAAATGGGACCGCGAGGTCTGGTATGATTTGGCATCCATGCGAGGCATAATTCTTACCAACCTATTGCTGGCACTTTCGTGGGCGGTTTCGGCGCAGCCCGCCCCCACAACCCGGCCCCCCATGATTGATATTCACGTGCATACCTTCGGCGGAATTCCCGGGGTGGGGCCGATGTGCCCTTTCAATCCGCAATTCCTGGCGGCCGATCCGCGAACCAAGGCGGACCCCATCGGGTGGGCGAAACAGGATTGCACGGAGTTGCTGGAAGCCTCCAAAACGCCGGAGGAATACATGAAAGCCGTGCTGGCGGAATATGAGCGGTTGAACGTCACGGCGGTGGTGATGGGGGATCAGAAGTCGGTGCGGAAATGGATGGATGCCGCACCGCCGGGACGAATCATTCCCGGTACATCGTTTGAACGCGAGGATGGACCCGGCTATGTGCCGGTCGAAGAATTACGCACAGCCTTCACCACGGGCGGATTCAAGGTCATGGGCGAAGTGGGACTGCAATACGAGGGGCTTTCTCCGAGCGATCCATCGGTTGACAAGTACTTCGCGCTGGCGGAGGAACTGGACATTCCGGTAGGCATTCACATGGGCACCGGGGGGTCCGGCCGGGCAAACATCACGACACCGAAATTCCGGGGCTCCATGGGCAATCCGTTGCTATTGGAGGAGGTGCTGGCGCGCCATCCGAAGCTGCGGCTGTGGATCATGCACGCGGGCTATCCGATGATCGAGGAATTGCTCACCTTGCTGCAGGCGAATGCATATGTGTACGTGGATGTCGCGGGACTGATCTGGAGCTACCCGTTGAAGGAAGTGCACATGTACATCCAGCGGATCGTGGAAGCGGGATTCGAAGACCGGGTGATGTTTGGGACGGATCAGATGATCTGGCCGAAGCTGATGGCTACGTCGATTGGGGTGATTGAGGGCGCGACTTACTTGTCGCCGCAGCAGAAGCGCGACATTTTATATAACAATGCCGCGCGCTTCCTGCGCCTCAATCAAGCGCAGGCGAAGAAGCCGTAACGCTTAAGCCAGCGAATCCATGAGGCGGCGCGGGGCGCCATCGGGATCGTTCCGCATTTCGCAGCGATCGTCGAACAGCATCGTCGGGACTTTCCTGGCATCGAAGGGCGGCCATGCGGGCAGCCCGGCGTGACTGGGATCGCCCTTACGAGCGAAGTTGATCCAGGCGTCGCTGACGCGGGCGGCGAGCGCACGCGCGCGCCCCCCACCGCCGGTCATAGTCTCGCAGCGATCCGTGTTGTTGAAACAGAAAGCCAGCTCGGAGCAGTGAAACGCCATGGGACGTCCGTCCAGGATGGGAGTCTGCCAGGTGAACCAGTATAGCCACGCAGGCGCCTTGCCGAGCGCGGCTTTGCGGGCGGCCTGGGTTACGGCGGAACTGCGCACGGAAGAGGTCATGATCACGGAATACAGGCTGAACGGTTTGGCATTGGGATACGAGGTGCGAAAAGCATCGATGATTTCTGCGGTCTTGTCGCCGTGCACGGCTTTGACCCGTTCGACCAGTTGCTCTTTGGTCATGTCGAAAGCCTCGGGATTGCCGATGCCGGTGACGAATTCGTTCAGCACCGTACCGACCAGCAGCGGGACATCGGCCGAAACGGCGGGGGCTGCGGGGTCGAAGATCTGGGCGGGAATCACCTTGCCATCCACCACCGGCGCCCAACCGAGCAGGCGGGAGATATGCCGGAAATCCGGCGGACCGGGCGGGCGCGGAAAGGCTTTGCGTTGCGCGGCCAGCGCGCCGTTGAGCAGGGTATCGGTGGGAATATCGTGCAGCCGGGCGATGTCGGAGCGCGAGATGTTCAACTCATCCAGCACGGCTGCCGCGAGTTTGGCCGTATCGGCGGGGTCGGCCACGCGCAACATAGAGCCGCTCTGGATCACGGCGCGATGAAACAGGCCGCGCGATGAGGGCATGGCCATCAGGGTGCCGACTTTGCCGCCTCCACCGGACTGTCCGAAGATGAGGACCTTCGCGGGATCGCCGCCGAAACTGGCGTTGTTATCGCGCACCCAGCCGAGCGCCATTTCGATATCCAGCATGCCGACATTGCCGGAAGAGGCATACTGCGCGCCGCCGAATTGGGAAAGATCAAGATGGCCGAAGACGTTCAGGCGATGATTGAGGGACACGACCACCACGTCGCCGCGATGGGCGAGATTTTCGCCGTCATAGGATTTCAGCTCCTGGCCGGAGCCGGCTGAAAATCCGCCGCCATGCAGCCAAACCATCACGGGCCGCTTGCGGTTGTCGTGCAAAGCCGGGGTCCAGAGGTTCACGCGCAGGCAATCTTCGCCGGGTTGCCCATCGTCCCACTCAAACAGGAAAGCAGTTTCGTCGCTTTCCCAACCGGCGCGCGGGCCCTGCGGGCAAAC
>DATKPL010000388.1:0-6467 GCA_035524155.1 Rhizomicrobium sp. | reverse complement strand
CCCAATGACGGCGAAATGGCGTGCGGCGAATTCGGTCCCGGCCGCATGGCCGAGCCGCTGGAGATCGTGGCGGCCATCGAACTGGCGCTGGGCGCGCCGGGTCCATTGCAGGGATTGAAAGCGCTGGTGACGGCAGGCCCGACCCATGAGCCGCTCGATCCCGTGCGCTTCCTGGCCAACCGTTCGTCCGGCAAGCAGGGCTATGCCGTGGCCGGAGCGCTGGCGGACGCGGGCGCGGAAACCGTGCTGGTGTCGGGACCAACCGACCTCGCCGCGCCCTCGCGCGTGAAACTCCTCAAGGTCACCACCGCGCGCGAGATGATGGCGGCGTGCGAAGCCGAGCTCCCCGCCGATATCGCGGTGATGACGGCCGCGGTCGCCGATTGGCGGCCCGACATCGCCCAGAACAGCAAGATCAAGAAGGACGCCGGGCACAAGGCCCCTGCCCTGCATTTGATCGAAAACCCGGACATCCTGGCCAGTCTGGCCAAGCACAAAAAGCGCCCCCGCCTGGTGATCGGCTTTGCCGCCGAGACGGATGAGGTCTTGGCCCATGCCACCGCGAAACGCACGCGCAAGGGCGCGGACTGGATCGTCGCCAATGATGTCTCCGGCGATGTCATGGGCGGCGACCGCAACCAGGTTCATCTCATCACCGCAAAAGGCGAAGAAAGCTGGCCCGAAATGACCAAGACGGAAGTGGCCGAACGGCTGGTGCGCCGCATCGCGGAAATATTTCAAGGCAACGCGGCATGAAAATCATCTTGAAGCGCCTGCCGCATGGGCGGGACCTCGCCTTGCCGCATTACGCCACCCATGGCGCCGCAGGCCTGGACCTGATTGCGGCGGTGGAAGAAGAGATCGAACTCTTGCCCGGCCAACGCGCCGCCATCCCCTGCGGCATCGCCATCGAACTGCCGCATGGCTATGAGGCGCAGGTGCGGCCGCGCTCGGGCCTGGCGCTCAACCAGGGCCTCACGGTCTTGAATGCGCCCGGCACCATCGACAGCGATTATCGCGGCGAAGTGAAAGCGATCCTGATCAATCATGGCGCCGAACCGTTCCTGATCAAGCGCGGCGCCAAGATCGCCCAGATGGTGATCGCCCGGCACGAGCAGGCCGAAATCGTGGAAAGCGACGCCCTGTCCGACAGCGCGCGTGGTGCCGGCGGCTTCGGCTCGACCGGCATGGCGGCAAAGACATGATGCTGCGCCTTTCCCGCAAGACGCTTCTGGCGCTGGAGGCGGTGATCGACATCGCCTTCAATGCGCGGCCCGAGCCGGTCCAGGCCAAGGAGATCACCGCGCGCCAGGGCGTGCCGCAGCGCTATCTGGAACAGGTGATGCAGCAATTGGTGCGCGCCGGCGTCCTCAAAGGCGTGCGCGGGCCCAAGGGCGGCTATCGGCTGGCGCGCGAACGCCGCCGCGTCTCGGTCGGCGATGTGGTGCGCATCGCCGAAGCGATCGAGGATGGCGAAGAAGAACGCGCCCTGCCTCGCTCGGAATTGGGCCTGCGCATTGTCGCCCCCCTGATCCAGAATCTACAGGACGATGTGATGCAACGGCTCGACGCCATTTCCATCGAGGATCTGTGCCAGCAGGCCCGCGCCCATGGCGTGGAACTGGCAGGCGGCACCGGGAGTGATTTCACGATCTAGGAGTGTTGCGTATGGAGAAGGGAAAGCCCGGGCGGGGACGCGTTTATAATTCCATCACCGAAACCATCGGCGACACGCCCCTGGTGCGCATGCACCGCATGGCCAAGGAGGCCGGCGCCAAGGCCGACATCCTGCTCAAGCTGGAATTCTTCAATCCCCTCGCCTCGGTGAAGGACCGCATCGGCGTCTCGATGATCGAAGCGATGGAGAAAGCCGGCCGCATCAAGCCCGGCAAGACCACATTGATCGAACCCACCAGCGGCAATACCGGCATCGCCCTGGCTTTCGTCGCCGCCGCCAAGGGCTATCGCCTGATCCTGGTGATGCCGGAATCCATGTCGGAGGAACGGCGCAAAATGCTGTTGATCCTGGGCGCCGAGCTGGAACTGACCGACGCGGCCAAGGGCATGGCGGGCGCGATTGCCCGCGCCAAGGAACTGACCAAGAAGATTCCCGACGCCGTGATCCCCCAGCAATTCGAGAACGCGGCCAATCCCGCCATCCATCGCGTCACCACCGCGGAAGAGATCTGGAACGACACCGAAGGCAAGGTGGACATCGTGATCTCGGGCGTGGGCACGGGCGGCACCATCACCGGCGTGGGCCAGGTGCTGAAAGGGAAAAAGCCGTCGGTGCAGATGATCGCGCTGGAACCCGAAGACAGCGCCGTGCTGTCTGGCGGCATGCCCGGCCCGCACAAGATTCAGGGCCTGGGCGCCGGCTTCGTGCCTGCCATCCTGGACCGCAAGGTGATCGACGAGATCATCACCATATCCAACGAGACGGCGCTGGAGACAGCGCGCCAAGCGGCGAAGCTGGAGGGCATTCCGGTGGGGATTTCTTCTGGTGCGGCGATTGCCGCGGCGCTGGAAGTGGGCGCGCGGCCTGAGAACAAGGGCAAAACCATCGTCGCGATCGTGCCGTCTTTCGCGGAACGCTATCTCTCAACCGCACTGTTCGAGGGTCTTTAGAAGATCGGGGCGATCTGTGCAGATCGCGTCCAGCTTAAGGTCTATCAGCCGTTTCATGTCTTCTGGCTCATTGACGGTCCAGGCACCCGCCTGAAGGCCCAGCGCGCGCGCCTGCGCCACCATCTCTGCCGTGGCGTCCTCGAAACAGGGAAACCAGCCATCGCCGCCGGCCGCCTTGATGAAGGGCAGCACCATGCGCGCATCGCCCTGAAGCTTGTCGGTGGTGAACCAGCAGCGCGCCTCTTTGGCCTGCGTCCTGATCCGCGCCAGGGCGCGCCAGTCGAAACCGACAAAGATGGTACGCGAAAGTTGATCTTTCATCACGGCCAGCGCCGCGTCGGCCAAAACGATGGGGTCGGCGGAATCCGCATCGGTGGAGGATTTCAGTTCCACCATCAGCAGGAAGGATTGCGGCAGAGTTGCAACCTGCGCCAGCGAAGGGATGCGTGCATCCTCCTGCGGCACCAGCAGCGGATGCGCGCGGGCATAATCGCTGGCGGGATCGGCGCGGGAAAGCTCGAAGCGCTGCAATTCGGCGAATGTCAGGTCCTTGATCCGCGGCGTCTCGCCTTTAAGCCACGCCCCATCCTTGCGCGTAAGACCGGGATGGAGCCGGTAGTCGTGATGCACCACCACCACGCCATCGGCGGAAAGCTGGACATCAAGCTCTGCGCCATTCGCACCCAGCGCGACGGCATTCTCGAACGCCGCCATGGTGTTTTCGGGCCGAAGCGCGGCGCCTCCCCTATGCGCGATATTGAGAATTCTCATCACCGGCACGCTAACCATCGGCGTACAGCCGTCAATGCATGACGGCTTTGCGCCCACTTATCACCGGAATCCGCTACAAGACCCCATGGATGCAAGTTTCGACGTCAGCGATCCCGGACCCCGCGTCACGGGCCACCGCTTCGCCGCCTGGACGGCCGAGGCGCGGGAGCTTTTGCGCCTGGCGGTGCCGATGGCGGCGACCCAGCTTGCCCAGATGATCATCCTGGCCACCGATACGGTGATGCTGGGCCATTACAGCAAGGAAGCGCTGGCGGCGGGCGCGATCGGCAATACGGTGTTCTTTTTCATCTGGCTGATGGGCACGGGCCCCGTCTCCGCCGTTTCGCCCATGATCGCCCATGTGGTCGGCAGGCATGCGGCTTCGGCGAAGCCGCGCGAACGGCGTGAAGTCAGAGCAGTGGCGCGCATGGGGCTGTGGTCGGTGGCGTTGATCTCGCCGCCACTGCTGGCGGTCCTGTTTTTCACCCGGCCCATTCTTCTGGTCCTGCATCAGGAACCGCAGCTGGCGGCCGATGCCGGGCGTTACACGGCGGCGCTGGCGCTGGGCCTGCCCTGCTCGCTGGCGTTCCAGGTGTTGCGCAATTTCTCCACCTCGCTCAGCCGGCCGGTGCCGCCCATGGTGGTGATGGGGCTGGCGATCCTGTTCAATGCGCTGGGCGACTACACCTTGATCTTCGGCCATTTCGGATTTCCCCGGCTGGGCCTGGTGGGCGCGGGCTTTTCCAGCGCCTCATCCAATTTTTTCACTCTGGTTGTTATGTCGTTGATTGCGCTGACTTCACCAGGGTTGAAGACCTATCACCTGCTGCATCGTTTCTTCCGCCCACATTGGCGGTCATTGACCGAACTGTTCCATCTGGGCGTGCCCATCGGCATCACCATGCTGTTCGAGGTGGCGCTGTTCAACGCCGCCACCTTGGCGATGGGCACGTTCGGCATCGCGCCGCTGGCCGCGCACCAGATCGCCATCACCATCCCCTCGCTGACTTTCATGATCCCGCTGGGCATCGGCCTTGCCGCCACGGTCAGGGTGGGATTGGCGGCGGGCGCCGGCGACACTTACGGCGCGCGGCGCGCGGGTTTCACCGCCATGGGCATGGGCGCGATCTTCATGCTCACCATGGCCTTGGTGCTGCTGCTGTTCCCCCGCACCATCGCCACGCTCTGGCTGCCCGACATCGCCGCCAATCGCGATGTGCTGGCGCTGGCAGTGCTGTTCCTGCACGTCGCCGCCGCCTTTCAGCTGATGGATGGCCTTCAGGTGACCGCGTCGATGAGTTTGCGCGGATTGAAAGACGCGCGCGGACCGATGTGGTTGGCCGGAGCCTCTTATTGGCTGGCTGGGGCGCCGATGTGCGCGTTGCTGGGCTTTGGTCTGGGCATGCAAGGCCTGGGCATCTGGCTGGGCTTGGCGTTCGGCTTGACCGTCGCCGCAACCTTGCTGGTGAGCCGCTTCTTTCTGCTTTCAAAAAAGCCCGTGCCAGCGCCATAACAGCGCCACCACCAAGACCGCCAGCAGCGCGATCAGCGCGATGCGCGCCGGCCTGCCTTTGCGCTCCTGTTCGTGCGCGATCTCGCGCGCCGTGTCGGGGTGGAGGCGCACGCCGCCTTCGGCCACCATCTGCGACAGCTGCTCGGCATTCTTGACCAGCTGCGGCAGATCCTCCGCCAGCTTGCCCAAGGCGCTCACGCCTTCGGCGGCGCGCGCCAGCCGCGCTTCCGGCCCCATATTGTCCCAGACCCATCGTTCGGCCACCGGCCGCGCCGCATCCCAGATATCGAAATCGGGATCGAGCCCGCGCGCCACGCCTTCCACCACCACCATGGTCTTTTGCAGCAGCACCAGTTGCGGCTGGGCCTGCATGTCGAAGCGCCGCGTGGTCTCGAACAGTTGGCCCAAAAGACGCGCGATGGAAACGTCGCGCGCGCTTTTGCCGAAGATGGGTTCGCCGATCGCGCGCAGCGCCTGGGCGAAGGTTTCGACCGGATGCTGGGGCGGAACGAAGGCGAAATCATAATGAAGCTGCGCCACTTTGGCGTAATCGCGGGCGAGAAATCCCGCCAATGTCCCTGCCATGAAACGGCGCATCCCGGAATCCAGACGCCCCATGATGCCGAAATCCACCGCCACCAGCCGCCCTTCCCTGTCCAGGAACAGATTGCCTGGATGCATGTCGGCGTGGAAAAAACCGTCGCGCAGCGCCTGGGTGAGAAAGCTGCGCACCAAGGTGAGTGCGACTTTCCTGGGATCATAGCCGGACGCACGCAACAGATCGGGATCGCGGATCGGCGTGCCCTCGATCCATTCGCTGGTCAGCACGCGCGCCGAGGTGCGCGCCCAATCGACATGCGGCACGCGGAATTCTGCGTCGCCCTTGGTGCGGTCATAGAGTTCCGACGCCGCCGCCGCTTCCATCCGTAGATCCAGTTCCAGCGCCACAGAAGCCGAAAGGGTTTCGCCCAAAGCGACAAAGCGCAGCCGCCGCGCCTCGCCCGACAGCCGCTCGGCCATGCGGGCGAACAGATCCAAAGCGCGCAGATCGCGCGCAAACAAACTCTCAATGCCCGGACGCAGCACTTTCACCGCCACGGACACGCCTTCGGTCGTAGTGGCGCGATGCACCTGGGCGATCGAGGCTGCCGCCACAGGCGGTCCGAACCACGAGAACAGGTTTTCGACTGGGCGGCCGAAGCTTTGGACGATCACCTTGCGCGCTGCCGCTTCCGAAAAGGGCGGCAAGCGGTCCTGCAAATGCTCCAGCGACGACGCCACCTCTTCGCCCACAATGTCGGGACGGGTCGCCAACATCTGCCCCAGCTTGATGTAGGCGGGTCCCATGCGCTCCAGGGTGGCCGCCAACCGGCTGCCTGCATCGGGCCGGTGCTTGTGGAAATCCCACAATCGCGGCGCCAGCATCACGGCCGCCTCGATCAAGCGCAGGAAGCTTGCGATCACGCCCATGAGGGTCTAAACCCCATTATCCCATGGCCGCGACGCCGGGGATTTTGGTTTCTGGTAAGGAGCGAGGAGCGATGTGGGCTTAAAT
>DATKPL010000387.1:0-6995 GCA_035524155.1 Rhizomicrobium sp. | reverse complement strand
AAATCGCGCATGAGTGACTCACGCCGTGAAGCCTTGGCGGAAGTCATGGAGCTGCTCGATCTGGAACAGATCGAGGAGAATATTTTCCGGGGCGTAAGTCCCAAGGCGCGCACCCAGCGCGTGTTCGGCGGCCAGGTGCTGGGCCAGGCGCTGGCGGCGGCGATCCGCACGGTGGATCCGTCACGCCATTGTCATTCCCTGCACGCGTATTTCCTGCGTCCGGGCGATCCGCGCATTCCGATTCTTTACGAAGTGGACCGCGCCCGCGACGGCAAAAGCTTCACCGCCCGGCGCGTGGTGGCGGTCCAGCATGGGGTGCAGATTTTCAATCTCGCCGCCTCCTTCCAGGTTCCGGAATCGGGCTTCGATCATCAATTCGAGATGCCCAAGGTGCCGCAACCGGAGGAACTGGAGGATGCCGCGACTGTCCTGGCGCGCCGCGCGCATGAATTTCCCGAAGGCTTGCGCGAATGGATTTTGCGCCCCCGCCCGTTCGAGACGCGCCCGGTGATACTGGACGGTCCGGGCGACCGTCCGCCGCGCCCGCCTTTCGACAATATCTGGTTTCGCGCCGCCGGCCCCGTGCCGGGCGACATCCGCCAGCGGCAAATATTGCTGGCCTATGTCTCGGACATGACATTGCTGGACACCTCGCTTTTGCCGCACGGCAAAAGCTTTTTCTCGGCAGTGCAGATGGCCAGTATCGATCACGCCATGTGGTTTCACCGCGATGCCGAACTGGATGACTGGCTGCTTTACGCCCAGGACAGTCCCTCGGCCTCGGGCGCGCGGGGCTTCAATCGCGGCCTGATCTTCACCCGTGGTGGGCGGTTGATCGCGTCGGTGGCGCAGGAAGGCTTGATCCGACCGCGCGGCGGTTGAACCGCTTTTTCCTAAAATTGTCCTTAGGCAAAACGGTCTGCGCGAAGCAACTTCGTCTTCATTCCTTTGGCCGATGATCGCCGCAGAAATGGTGGCGATCGGACGATGAGCTGGAATTTCCTTGGCGAGGCGAGCTGGCAGTTTTTCATCACCCTCTGGCATGTGGTGCCGTGGCTGGTGGGGGCGGGTGTGATTTTCTCGCTGTTGTCGGCGATTTCTCCGTGCAACGCCGGCAAGCCCTGGTGGCACAAGCGCGGCCTGGGCACCGATCTGGCCTATTGGATTTTCGCGCCGGTTTTCTCGCGTTATCTGCGCGTCTGGGTCACGGTAATGGGAACGATGCTGATCTTCGGCATCACCAGCGGCGCGGCCATCGCCCAATTCTACGATCACGGCCATGGCGCGATCGGCCGGCTGCCGCTATGGGCGCAAGGCGCGATCTATCTGGTGACGACGGATTTCGCGCTCTACTGGATCCATCGCGGGTTCCATCGGAGTTTTTTATGGAAGTATCACGCCGTCCATCATGTCTCCAAGGACGTGGAATGGATTTCGGCCTCGCGCTTTCATACCGTCAATCTGGCGTTCGGCACCTGCGCGGTGGACATCGCGGCGCTGTTATCCGGAGTCTCGCCGGAAGTCTTCATCGTGCTCGGCCCCTTCACCACCATCGCCTCGGTTTTCGTCCATGCCAATCTCGACTGGACCTTGGGGCCCTTGAAATATGTGCTGGTAAGCCCGGTCTTTCATCGCTGGCATCACGCCAGCGCGGTGCGCGACAGGAATTTCGCTTCGACCTTCTCGCTGTGGGATTGGCTGTTCGGCACCTGGCATATGCCGGAAGGCGTCCTGCCCGCGGGCTATGGCATAGACGATGAGACCATGCCGGAAGGCCTGATGCCGCAGCTGGTCTATCCGCTGCTCCAAACCGAATAGATTTCCCGCTCAGCTTTTAAAATTGCGACGCCTGCGGGCTTGCCCACCGCGTAGGCGCGAGCCGGAGCGCCAACGAACGATTGGCGGACAGATGGGGGCAACAAAACTAGTGCTGCGCGGTGGCGTCGCCCTTGGCGGTGCCGTCATGCGTGCCGACTTCGCCGGTGACCTTGTCGAAGTCGGCCTTGTTGTCGCCCGGTTCCGGTGTCTCGTCGCAACGGCTGGCCACGCAGCTATAGGTGAGCCTGGCGGGGCCGCGCTGCAAGGTCACGGTCGCGGCTTCCCGCGTCATTACATTCACATGCGTGTTGGATACCTGATCGCCTTGATGGTCCAGGGCGACGATGTTGGTGATGCCGGGGCCCTTGCCCAGCACGAAAGCGTGCCGCGAGTCGATCATGTTGACGTCGGCGATGGAGGAATTGCCCACATAGACGGTGGCGACCGGCTTGGGGAAAGTGATGGTGCGCACCTCGTCCATCGAGATCGCGACGCCATCGGCATGGGCCGGAGAGGCGGCGATGAGAATCAGGGCGGCAAAAAGAGTGCGGCGCATGGCGGCGCTCCTGAAGATTTCAGCAGGCCCACGCTAGGGCGGCGCTCTAAATGAAGCCTTACAATCATCGCGCGGATTGCCGATGACGCGCGAATAGGAAAAATTGGTAAAGAAAACTCGACCGGCAAGCGTCGCATTGTCGTGAGTGGGCCCGGTCAGTTCCTTTATGGAACAAAGGGATAGAAGCAATTCTCCCGCCGCGATTAAGGTGAAATTAAATCGGCCCCTCTAGTCTCGCATCGTCCTCTGCGGACGAAGTGTCGTGCGCATCGGGCATCCTGGGGTGTCATTTAACTGGAGACGAACATGAGCAAGCTGATTTCGCGCTTCGTGCGCGATGAGTCCGGCGCCACCGCCATCGAGTATGGCCTGATCGCCGCGTTGATTTCGGTGGTCATCATCACGGCTTTGACCACCGTTGGCTCGAACTTGAACACCAAGTTCACCAGCATCGCCTCTTCGCTGCGTTAAGCTGCGCAGACGCGATGACAATCGCGATGACGGCGGCCGCCCGCGTCACGGGCGGCCGTTTGTCCTTCCGGGGGTTGATTTGCGATGACCAGCCACTTCACCGCATGAGGCCTGATATCATGGCCTACCGCTCCGCTGCTTGAGGCCGGGAATGATCGCCCAGATCCTCCTGATGTTCGTGCTGCCGGCGCTTCTTGCGCTCGCCGCCGCATTCGATCTGGCGACCTTCACCATTCCCAATCTTCTTTCTCTGGCGATCGCCGCTGCCTTTGCCGTCTTCGGATTCATGGCGGGTCTCTCGCCCGGCGATTTCGCCTTCCATCTCCTCGCCGGATTGATCGCGCTGGTGGCGGGTTTTGCGCTGTTCGCGTTCGGTTATATCGGCGGCGGTGACGCCAAGCTGTTCGCCGCGGCGGCGCTATGGCTGGGTCTGCACGATTTGCTCGGTTACGCGCTGGCGTCGTCGGTGTTGGGCGGATTGCTCACATTGGCGCTGCTGGCGCTGCGCCAATGGCCGTTGCCCTCGGGCCTTGCGCGCCATGATTGGATCATCAAGCTCCATGAAAAGAGTTCCGGCATTCCGTACGGTGTCGCACTCGCCGCCGGTGCTCTTCTGATCCTTCCGCATGCGGAGATTCTGCATCTCGCTGCGGCGTGAGGAACTCTGCAATCCTCACTTTTATATTAAGCGAATTATAAAGGGTGCCGTGATGAATTGGACGCTGGAAGGAGCGCCCATTTCATGAACACCAAGCGTCTTGCCGTTCTGGGCTTTGCCGGAGTCATGGCAATTGCTGCAGCACTTCTCGCGCGCGGCATGATGGGCGGCGGCACGCCCAAGGCGGTGGCCAAAGTCGCGCCGCCCATGCCGATGAGCGAAGTGCTGGTCGCCGGCACGAATCTCCAGCCCGGCCACGCGCTCGCCGCCGATCAGGTGCGCTGGGAAAGATGGCCCAGCGCGTCGGTCGATGCGTCCTTCATCACACGCAAATCCGTGGCCAGCATCGACGAGGCGGTGAAAGGCACCGTGGTGCGTGCACCGATCGTCGCCGGCCAGCCCATCGCCGACACCGCCATCGTGCATGGCCAGGCGGCGGGCTTCATGTCGGCGCTGCTGATGCCCGACATGCGTGCCGTTTCCATCAATGTCAGCGCGGATACCGGCGCGGGCGGGTTCATCCTGCCCAATGACCATGTCGATGTGATCCTGGCGCGCAAGCTCGAAGGCAACCCGCCCCGCGTTGTGGCCAAGACCATCCTCAGCGATGTGCGGGTGCTGGCGGTGGATCAGGTCTTCAAGCAGGATAAGGACACCAAGAGCGTGATCGGCAAGACCGCGACGCTCGAGCTTACGCCCAACCAGGCCCAGAGCCTGGCTGCGGCGGCCAATCTGGGCACCATTTCGCTGTCGCTGCGTCCCCTGGCGGACGGTGACACGCCGGTCGCCAGCAACCTGCCCAGCGACGACGATCACGGAGGCCAGGTTTCCGTCATCCGCTACGGCGTGACACGCGACGATTCCACGGGAGGGAAATCCCAGTGAGAAAATCAGCTTTGCAGCTTCACCTGGCAGCCGCCTTGGCGGTGATGACGGGGGCGTCCGCATTCGCGGCGCCGCAGCTGCCGCATCCGGCCGCGTCGGTGGATGAAAGCAGCGCCAAGGTGATCCACATGGCGGCGCGAGGCGGCCAGCCCGAGAGCCAGCGCATCACCCTGGGCCTCAACAAGGCCGTGGTGATCGAGCTCGATACCGATGCCAAGGATGTGCTGGTCTCCAGCCCCGACATCGTCGATGCCGTGGTGAAGACGCCGCGCCGCATTTTCCTGATGGCCACCAAGACCGGCCAGACCAATGCCTTTTTCTTCGACGCGGCGGGACATCAGATTTCGTCTCTCGACATCCGGGTCGAGCGCGACGTCACCGATTTGGCCCAGATGATGAAAGACGACCTGCCCGGCTCGGCGATCCGGGTGTCCGCCATCAACGACAATGTCGTGCTGGCCGGTTCGGTGTCGAGTGCGGTGGAATCCACCCGTGCCGCCGATCTGGCCGCCAGCTTCGCCGGCGATCCCAAGAAGGTGGTCAATCTCCTGACCGTGGCGGGCAGCGAGCAGGTGATGCTGAAAGTGCGCATCTCCGAGATGCAACGCCAGATCGCCAAGCAACTGGGCGTCAACATGGCCGGCGTGGGCATGATCGGCGGCACGCCGCTGGCGCTCTCCACCAACAACCAGTTCGGTCTGGTCGGCCAGGCCTTGAATGATCTCTCGGGCGGCCAGGTGGGCCAGGTTTGCGCCTCCGGCGCCAACCCGCTGTCCGGTGGCGTCTGCAACTTCCAGAACAATGTCCAGGGCGCCTTCACGGCGATGGAGACGATCGGTCTTCTTCATACCCTGGCCGAACCCAATCTGGTCGCGGTGTCGGGCGAGACCGCGAAATTCCTCGCCGGCGGCGAATTCCCCGTGCCGGCAGGCCGCGACCAGCAGGGCAACATCTCGATCGAGTTCAAGCAATTCGGCGTGGGCCTGTCCTTCACGCCGGTGGTCTTGTCCGATGGCCGCATCTCCCTGCAGCTTTCCACCGAGGTGAGCGAGCTCACCAACACCGGCGCCTTCACCCTGCAGGGCGGCACGGTCACCACCTCGACCGGCACGGTCCAGACCGGCGGCGTCACCATCCCGGCGCTGAATGTGCGCCGCGCCGACACCACCATCGAGTTGCCCTCGGGCGGCAGTTTCTCCATCGCCGGCTTGATGCAGCACACCACCAAGCAGCAGATCGACGCCTTCCCGGGCCTCAAGGATCTGCCGGTGCTGGGGGCGTTGTTCCGCAGCCGTGATTTCCAGAATGACGAGACCGAATTGGTGGTGCTGGTCACCGCCTATCTGGTCCATCCCACGTCGGAAGCATCCCTGGCGTCGCCCAGCGACGGCTATGTCACGCCAGGAGATGCGGAAACCATTCTCTTGGGCCGCCTCAACACCGTCTACAAAAATAGCACCGACAAGCCGCTCGCGCCGGAAGCCTCGGCGCCGGTGGGCTTTGTGGTGCGCTAGGAGAAGTCATGCGCGAGATGACATCGATCCTGCTGCGCGGCTTTTGCCTCTCCGCCTTGTTGGTGGCGGCAGGCTGCTCGGCGCCGTCCGGCGGCGACAAGATGACGTTCGACGATCCGGTGGCCAACCATCCCATCCTGGTCCAGCCTTCATCCCAATCGTTGAAGGTGAGCGTTTCGCCTGCCGGCATCGCGCCGGCCGACAGGGCGCATTTCGACGCTTTTGTGAGCGACTATCAGGCGCACGGAAACGGCAAGATCGTGATCAGCGCGCCAGAGGGCGCGCGCGCCGATGCGGAAGTGGCCTGGATCGCCGACCGCATCAACGAGATGGGGGTCAATCGCGACAGGATCCTGGTGGCCAGCCGCGACGCGGCGCCGGGCGATGGCCGGATCGAACTGAATTATGTGAGCTATCAGGCGAACACCGCGCCTTGCGGCGACTGGTCGGAAGACCTGGCCTTTACCCTGGACAACAAGACGTCGGCGAATCTGGGCTGCGCCGTCCAACATAATATCGCGGCGATGGTGGCGGACCCGCGCGACCTGATCGGCCCGGAGCCGATGGGCGGCGCGGATGCCGACCGGCGCGCCACCGTCATCAACAATTACGAGAAGGGCTCGCCCACCGCGGCGACCAAGAATGCCGACCAGTCGAGCGCGATTTCCGATGTGGGCAGATAATTCAGGACCGATCATGGCCAAGGATGAAACCCAGGAAAACTTCGGCGCCGCGCCCCATGAGCGGCCGGTGCCTCGCATTTCCGTTCATGCTTTCTGCGAATTCCCCGACACCGGCGCGGTCCTGCAGCGCGCCGCCGCGGACCGGCGCCTCTCCAAGGCGCATCTCACGGTGCAGCTGGGCGGGGTGAATGCGGCGGTCGAATTCTTTCACGGCCAGAGCACGCCCAATCTGCTCATCGTGGAAACCAATCTCAGTGGCCAGGAAGCCCTGCATGAACTCGACCGCCTGGCCGAGGTCTGCGATCCCACGACCAAAGTGGTGGTGGTAGGACGTGTCAATGACGTGGAGCTGTACCGCGAATTGATGCGCCGGGGGGCGTCGGAATATCTGGTGGCGCCGCTTCAGCCGC
>DATKPL010000386.1:0-4746 GCA_035524155.1 Rhizomicrobium sp. | reverse complement strand
CGCCCACATGCGCGGACAGGCCCAGCAGGAAATCATAGTGATCGTAATGATGCGAGCCGTAGAGCTTGTAAGCCTGCTGCACCAGATTCTTGTGCGCGGTCAGTTCTTCCGGCGTGATCTTCAACTGGTCAGGATGATCGGCCGCGATGTCGAGATGCACCGGCACCTTGGCGCCAGGATCGATATCCACGCGCGAGAAATATTTTCCCGCCAGCACCGGTGAATCCACCAGGGTATTGAAAGTCGTGGTCTTGAAGCGGCCATTGCCCGCGGACTCCAGCGCCGTGCCCACGCCCCAGCCTTGCGGCACCTTCAACGCCGCTGAAATCGGGATGCGGCGCGAGAAATAACCCGCGGGGTAAAGCGCCACCGCATTCCATTCCAGGTTGAGGATCACGTCGGTGGCGACCACCCGGCCCTGGTTGGATTGTGTGGGCGAGAGATATTGAAAATCCGCCGTCACTTCATGCGCGCCTTCCGGCACGTTGAGATGGAAGGCGAAAACATTCACCGGATCGCGCGTCCAGGTGAGCACGGTATTGCCGGCGTGAAAGGTGAGTCCCGCCAAGAGATCGAGCGGGCCGCTGGGCGAATGATTGCCGGGCAGCCATTGCGGATAGAGCAGGATCAGCGGTCCGGGCTTGGTGGGGATCACCTCATGGACGTGCATGATCCCTTGCGCCGGATTGGTGCCGTCCACATCCAGCTGGATGGTGCCGTTCGGGTAAGGAATGTCCTGAGGCGCCGGGATCGGCGGTGGCATCGGCGCGGGCTGCGGGCCCGCGTAATTGGCCTGATCGGTAGTCTGGGCGCGCGCACCAACCGCCAGAAGAGAGAGCAAAACAACCGGAAGCAACCGCCGCATGGAGATCCCCGCCCTTGATTAGCGGACGGAAGCCTATGTCAGCTGGTGTGGCTTCGCCAAGCGGCTAAATCTTTTGATCGTATTCGCCCACTTCCGGGTGCTTGGACAAACGCGCGTCAATGTCCGCGAACATGGCGCGCATATTCGCTTCCGAAACCGGGCTTTCCACCACCACAACCAGCGAGGGTTTGTTGGAAGACGCGCGCACCAGACCCCAGGTGCCGTCGGCCAAGGTGACGCGCACGCCATTGACCGTGACGACGCTGGCGATGGCCTGGCCCAACAATTTTTCGCCTTTGTCCTTCAGGCTGGAATATTCCTTCGTCAGCGCCGCAACCACGGCATATTTCTTGTCGTCGCGGCATTCGGGCGCCATGGTCGGCGAGCCATAGGTCTTGGGCAGCCCGTCATAGAGCGAAGACAGGCTTTTGCCGCCCGCGCGATCCAGCATTTCCAGCACCTGGATGCCGGCGACGATGCCGTCGTCATAGCCATGGCCGATGGGCGGATTGAAGAAGAAGTGGCCGGACTTTTCGAAGCCCGCCAGCGCCTTCAATTCGGTGGTGCGGCGCTTGATATAGGAATGACCCGTCTTCCAGTAATCGGCCTTGACGCCGCGTTCCTTCAGCACCGGATCGGTGAGATAGAGCCCGGTGGATTTCACATCGACCACGAACTGCGCATTGGGATGATTGAGCGAGAGGTCGCGCGCCAGAAGCACGCCGATCTTGTCCGCGAAAATCTCCTGGCCCTTGTCTTCCACCACGCCACAGCGGTCGCCGTCGCCGTCGAAGCCCAGGCAGAGATCGGCGCCCTTCTCTCTCACCGCAGCGCCCATGGCATGCAGCATGTGCAGGTCCTCGGGATTGGGATTGTATTTGGGAAACGTGTAGTCGAGCTCGGTGTCCATGCCGATCACGTCCGCGCCGATGCGGCGAAGCGCTTCGGGAGCGAATGCGCCGGCGGTGCCGTTGCCGCACGCGGCGATCACCTTGATGGGGCGCGAGAGCTTGTGCCCCTTGGTGACGGCCTGAAGATAGGTCTCGCGCATGTCGGGCACGGCGACGTAAGCGCCGCCCGGGCGCTCCTGGCCCAGGCCTTCCAGCACGATCTTCTTCAGCACATTGATCTCGTCGGGCCCAAAGGTAAGCGGCCGCTGCGCGCCCATCTTCACGCCGGTCCAGCCATTCTCGTTATGGCTGGCGGTCACCATCGCCACGGCGGGGCAATCCAGCGCGAATTGCGCGAAATAAGCCACCGGCGACAGCGCCAGGCCGATGTCATGCACTTCGCAGCCCGCGCGCATCAGGCCGATGATCAGCGCCTGCTTGATGGACTGGGAATAAGAGCGGTAATCGTGCCCGGCGACGACTTTGGGTTTCACGCCGATCTGATGCAGATAGGTGCCCAGGCCCAAACCCAGCGCCTGCATGCCCAGAAGATTGATTTCCTTGCCGAACAGCCAGCGCGCGTCATATTCACGAAAGCCGTTGGCGGTGACCAGAGGGAGCGTTTCATATTCGGCGGTGTTGGGCCGCAAATCCGAGCGGGGCGTGGGCATGGATATCTTTTCGATGAATTCGGAAGGACTTTTAGCGGCGGCCCACCCCGCTGTCTAATGAATGATCGCGGCCCAAATTCAGCCGGGTTCGTGCGGCCCCAGGCTTCCGTCGCGCCGTTCGAAACGCGGATTGGCAATATCGAAGGTATCATAGCCGCAATTCGGGCAAAATTGGATCAGCGCGCCACGCACCATGCGCAGCGTCTGATGGCAGCGCTCGCAACGATAATCGGCGCTGTCGCGCACCGTCTCGCCAACTTTCTCGCTCATCCTTGCCTCGGTGCTTTCCAGAATCTCCAAGCGGCAACGCGGGGCCCGGACCCTCCGTTCCTTTCGGCGACAATTTTCGAAAATCGCGGGAACCGGTCAGACCTGCTTCTGTTTTGCCAGACGCGCGGGCAAATCCGCCATGATGCGCCGCCGTTCCTCGCCGCTCATCGCGCTCCAGCGTGCGATTTCGTCCAATGTGCGCCCGCATCCGGTGCAGATTCCGCTGCCGGCTTCGTAGATGCAGATTTTCAGGCAAGGCGACTCGATGGCCATGATGATCGCAACTTTAAGAACCCCGGTAGCGAAGCGATAGCCATCGAGACACGGGAAACGCGCAACTTAACCGGGACTTAACAGCGCAATCATAGGCTTTTCACGCGGTCCCCAAGGAACCAGCCATGGCGAAAGCGCAATTCCACAAGAACCAACGCGTCTATGTGAAGCCCGTGGGCACCTGGGCGCTGGTCGAAAAAGTTGTTCCGCATTGGGCCAAAGGCATCGAGGAACCGCTGCGCATCTATTACGATGTGGGCCTGGGCCGCGAATTCGCCGCCGATGAATTGCAGAGCGAAGAGCCGATGCAGGAAAGCGCGCCCAATCGCGGGCAGGCATGGCGGATCATTCGCGCACGGAACAAATGGCAGCCGGCCGAGGATTGCGCCCGCCATCCCATGCCCGGCACCTTTCCCGTGGTGATCACAGGCGACACCGAGTGGGGCGGCTGGCGCGTGCCCGGCGCCGAATATGACCTCGACCCGCAGGCGGTGGAGAGCCAGGCGCGCCTGATCGCCAGCGCGCCGCAGCTGATGGTCTTCGCCAACGGCCTGGTGGAATGGGCGCGCAAATCGGGGGAAGAGATGCCCAATGCGCTGGCCGAGTTGGCCCACCACGCCCAGGATATATTGGCCCAGGTCAAAGGCCAGGGCTGAACCAGATTTTCAGGTGAAGCGGAGCTGGGATGCCGCTATACAAGCGGCCCACTCATCCGGACATCCGCCATGCGCACCGAAGAACCCCGCGCCATCCATCTTGCCGATTATCACGCGCCCGATTTCCGGATCGAAACCGTCCACTTGGATTTCGCACTTGATCCCGAAGCCACGCGTATCACCGCCAAACTCGAGATCGTGCGCGGCACACCGAATGCGCCATTGATTCTCACTGGCGAGGAACTGAAACCCATCTCCGTCGCGCTTGATGGACGTGCGCTATCTGGGAACGAGTACCACCTGGACGCAAAAGCACTGACGCTTCCCCACGTCCCCGATCGCTTCACCCTGGAGACGGTGTGCGAGATCGCGCCGGCGGCCAATTCGGCGCTGGAAGGCCTTTATCAGTCCGGCGGCATGTTCTGCACCCAGTGCGAGCCGGAAGGTTTCCGCCGCATCACCTGGTTCCTGGACCGGCCCGACAATCTTTCCGTCTTCACGGTCCGGATCGAAGCCGCCAAGGAGCAATATCCGGTGCTCCTTTCCAACGGCAATCGCGTGGATGGCGGCGACCTGGCGGCCGGGCGGCACTTCGCGGTCTGGCATGACCCCTTCCCCAAGCCGTCCTATCTGTTCGCATTGGTGGCGGGCGATCTGGGTTCGATCCATGACAGCTTCACCACCATGACCGGGCGCAGGATCGCGCTTGCCATCTATGTCGAGCACGGCAACGAGCCGCGTGCGCATTACGCCATGGGCGCGCTCAAGCGAGCGATGAAATGGGACGAAGAAGCTTACGGCCGCGAATACGACCTCGACATTTTCATGATCGTGGCGGTCTCGGCCTTCAACATGGGGGCGATGGAGAACAAGGGCCTCAACATCTTCAACGACAAGGTGCTGCTGGCCTCGCCCGAAACCGCGACCGACGATGACTATGCACGCATCGAAGGCGTGGTGGCCCATGAATATTTCCACAATTGGACCGGCGACCGCATCACCTGCCGCGACTGGTTCCAACTCTCCCTGAAAGAAGGCCTCACGGTCTTCCGTGACCAGAGTTTCTCGGGCGACATGCGCAGCCATGGCGTGCAGCGCATCCAGGATGTGCGCGCCTTGCG
>DATKPL010000385.1:0-6104 GCA_035524155.1 Rhizomicrobium sp. | reverse complement strand
GTTGGTCTGGATCAGGGCCGGCACATTCAGGGCCACGACACCGCCGGCGAAGGAAATCTGCGCGAACGTATGGCGATAGACTTGCAGGCCCACGCCGTCATGCACATCGCCGTCCGGCATCATGTCCGGCGTATCGGCCTTGAGCCCCAGCACCAGTTCGGCGATATCGCGCCGCATCACGGTGTGCGGCGAACTTGTGTCGATCACCGCGGGTACGACCTGTCCCTGGATCGAAACCTTGACCTGGATCTTGCCGCCAATATCCGTCATGGGGATCACCGCCGCCGCGCCATGCGGCCAATAGGCCACCTGGTCCGGATCGGTGCAGCCGGTCGGCGTGAGATAGTTGAGCTTGTTTTGCGCGAAATCCAGCTCGACGTCGTATTGCCTGAAGAAATCGCCGGTCATCAGCCCGTCATAGGCTTTGGGTGATCCCATCTCCGCATCCGTGGCGACCGCAAACACCAGATCATGGGCGGTAGCGCCGCCGATGGTGAAGGATTGGGTGCGGACATGTTGCCGGTAATCCTGCACACCCTGGCTGCCCTTCACATCCACGAGCGCCACTTGAAGGTATCCGGCGGTCGCGAACGCCGCCGTATCGCCGGCCCAGTAGCCATCCGTGTGAACCGTATCGAGGCTTCTGTCGATATGGGGCAATCCCAGATCGGCGACCGCCGCTTGCGAAATTTCGGTCGGACCGGTGCTGATATCGAGCAGGAATTGCCGGGGCCTGCCGTTGATCGCCACCGGCACGGTGCGAAGATCGCTCCCGGGAACTGTATTGAGATCGATCTGGTCGGCGAGCGTCGGCAGAGCGCAAACGGGCGCTTTGGGTGCCGTTGGCGCGGGAGGCGGATCGTTCGCCGCCACCTGCATCGGCGTGATCGGTGCCTCGCCGGGCAACAGAAGCGACAGGTCGGGCACGGACGCCGTCAGCTTCACCGCGCGCCGGGACGCCAGCAGTTTTCCGGCGGGATGAGATATCGCGGCCTTCGCGTAGGGCGATGTTTCAGGAGCGGCTGCGCCGTCGCCCAGCGAAGCCACCGCTTCACCGGCCTGGAGAACCTGTGTCGCATTGCGCGCGACAGATTGGCTGGGCGGCAGAAGCGCCTTGAGGCTCGCCTTGGCGCGGAGACCGGGATGGGCCGCGCCCAACAGCGTGTTTGCCCCCATCGCCAGCACCAGGAACAAAAGGCTCACCGTCAGTCCCAGCAAACGCTGGCCGGCGCCGAACCGCCTCCTGCCCAGGATGTGGAAAATGCGTTGCGACAAGGGCCCGCGATTGGCGGCCATCGCCAGTCGGGGCGCCTCTTCCCATTGCGCCAACAGGGTCAGCGCCCTGGCATATTCCACCCGGTCGCCGGTCAAGCCGATGGCGATCTCATCGCAGCAAAGCTCACGCTCGGCGCGGATGCGCTTGTTCAGCCACCAGATCGCGGGATGATGGAAAAGCAGGGTCTCGGCCAGGATCTGCAGAAGATTCACGAACGAGTCGAAGCGGCGGATATGGGCCAGCTCGTGCGCAATCACCGCCCTGAGCTGCATCTCCGACAGGCCGGTGAGCGCGGTGAGCGGCAAAAGCACGATGGGTCGAAGCCAACCGATCACCGCGGGCGCCTGAAGCCAGCCGCATTCCAGATAGCGGATGGCCCGGCCGATGCCGAGTTGCTGCTGCACGTCGCGGCACAAAGCCAGAATACGGGGGCTGAGAGCGCGGCACGCCTTCCCGCGCCGGTATTCCAAGAACATGAAACCGCCGGCGAACCGCAAACTGAACAGCGCCACGCCCAGAAGCCAGGCTTGCACCAGCCACGGCAGAAGATTGGCCGGCAGCAAATTCGCGGAAGGCAAGCCGGCGCGGGATACGTGCTCAGCCATGGCCGCGCGATGGCGCACCGGCGTCACCGGCGCGGTGACACCGACGGGTTCCCGGGCGGTCGTGAAAAATTGAGGCGCGGCGCTTGCGGGAGCCGGCAATTGAGCCGGTGCGGCCGGCTTCATCAAAACCAGGAAAGTGGCGATAGGCGCCGCCAGCATGGCGACCAGCGAGCCCGTGGCGATCAGATAGCGAACGGACGGGCGGCGGGAAAACGCCATGGCCAAAGCGGCCAGCGCGGCCAGGCCCAAACATTGCCACAGCGAATGGATCAGCGCCCATCCCAGCGCGTGTGTGACGTCCTGGGAAAGCCAGTTACCCAGCCTTGCCATCATTGTCTCCTTCATACGCATCCAGGATGCGGCGGAGTTCTTCGATCTCTTCGGCCGAGGTGCGCTGCCCCGCCAGGGCGTGCATCATCAGCTGGCTGGCGGAGCCGCCGAACACCCGTTGCAGCATGTCGATGGCGAGTTGCCGCTTGGTCTGGTCGGCGGGGCGGCGGGCTTCATAGATATGGGCGCGATTGGTTTCGTCGCGCGTGACGAAGCCCTTGACGGTCATGATCTGGAGCAGCTTCAGGACCCCGGTGTAACCCAGGTTTTTCTTCTGGTTCAGGGAATCGAGAACTTCGCGGACGGTGGATGGTCCCTTGTTCCAAAGGACGTGGAGGATTTCCAATTCCGAGGCGGTGGGTTTGGGAGGCAGCCGCTTCAAGGGCGAACCGTTTTACGAACGCCGCCGGCATGATCGATCGCCACCGCCACCGAACGCCAGACATCGAAACCAATCTCATCACGTTCCGCGCGGTAGGCGATAGCACGCTTGAGCGCCTCCTCGGTGGCGCGCGCGCCATAGGCTTCATGCAAAAGAAGGGCAGCGCGGCGAATGGGCGAATCCGGCATGGTCAAACCCCCGCGGGCAATTTTAAACCATATCACCATATTACGAAAGAATTCGTAGAGTCAATGAACGGCCACGCCTCGCGCAGGTTTTGCCCCTCCATCAGGGGAGCGGAAGATCCAGAGCGCTTTCCTCCCTGGGAGGCGGGGCTTCATCCGCTCTGTTCCACCAGCCACCGCCCAGCGCCTGGAACAAAGCCGCGGTATCGGCGAAGCGCGCGGCTTCGGCCTGCGACAATGCCAGGCGGGTTTGCAGATAGGCCTGTTGCGCCTGGAGCAATGCCAGCCGGTCGATCTGGCCCGCATCCATCTGTCGCCGGGCGATATCAAAGGATTTTTGCGCTGCCGCTTGCGCCGCCGCGGCGGTGCGAAGCCCGTCACCATCGGCTTGAAGGGCGTGCAGAGCATCAGCGACATTTTGCAGGGCCGCGATCACGGTCGCTTGATATTGCGCGCTGGCCTGGTCGAGCGTGGCGCGCGCGGCACGGCTTTTATGCAGCAGCTGCCCGCCATCGAAGATGGGCTGGGTAAGCCCCGCCCCGATGCTCCAGAAACCCGCGCCGGGCCCGAACAGGTGCCCCAATTCCGTGCCCACCGTGCCGTCGGCGGCGCTGAGCGTGATGTTGGGCAGCATGTTGGCGATGGCGACGCCCACTTCGGCGGATGCGGCATGCAGGTTGGCTTCGGCGATCTTGATGTCGGGACGCTGCTCCACCAGCTTGGCGGGCAGGCTGACGGGCAATTCCACCGGCAAGGTGAGCGCATCCAAGGTGAAGGTCTGAGGAATCTCATCCGACGGCAGGCGCCCCGCCAGCGCGGTCAGGAGGTCGCGCGTTTGCGCCAACTGTTTCTGAAGCGGCGGCAAAGTCTGTTCGGTCTGTGCCACCACCACTTCCTGGGTGGCGAGGTCCGCGCCTGCGATCTGGCCCAATTCCTTCTGGTGCTGCTCGATGGTGAGGATTTGCCGCTCCGCGGCCAGCATCTGGTTGGTGGCGGCGATCTGGTCGCGGAGCGAGGCTTCCTGGACGGCGGCGGCCACCACATTGGTGGTGAGCGCGACATACGCGGACTCCAACTGATAATGCTGCGCTTCGGCCGCTGCCCTGAGCGCTTCCACCTGCCGCTTGTTCGCGCCCCACAGATCGAGCGTCCAACTGGCGCCCAGCTGCGCCTGATAGAGGTTGAACAGCAGATCGTTCGACGCCAGGGTGGGCGACAGGATCACGGAATTCTCCTGCCGGCTGGCGCCCAGCCCGGCGTTGACCTGCGGATAGTACGCGCCGATCTGCGCCTTCACATTCTCCATCGCCACGCGCAGCGAGGCTTGCGCCGCGGTCAGGTTGGGGTTGCCGGCGATGGACGCACGCACCAAAGCATCCAGATCGGGCGAACGGAACAGCGACCACCATTCGGCGGGAATGTCGCGGCCCATCGCGTAGGTTTGGGGCGTGCCGCCTTTGATCGACGCATCGCCGGATGCAGGCGCCAAAGGCTCTTTTGTATAAGTGCCGGCGGCAGGCGGCGCGGGGGCCACGAAGTCCGGCCCCATGGTGCAGGCGGTCAGCAACAACGCGGGCAGAAATGCGAGCTTGCGCATCCTCATGCCTCCACCGGTCCCGGCCGGGTCCGGTCGCGCTTGGAGAAGATCTGGATCAGGACCGGCAGCACCAGGAGAATGAAAATCGGCGCCAGCAGCATGCCGCCCACCACCACCAGGGCCAACGGCTTCTGCACCTGCGAGCCGATGCCGGTGGAAATGGCGGCAGGAAACAGGCCCACACATGCCACCACGCAGGTCATCATCACCGGGCGCATCTGGATTTCGCAGGTCCGGTGCAGCGCCGTGATCTTGTCACGCCCCTCGTCCACCATGCGGTTGAAGTATGAGAGCACGATGATGCCATCCATTGCCGCGATCCCGAACAGGGCGACAAAGCCGATCGCCGCCGAGACGCTGAACGCCGTCCCCGTGATCACCAGGGCAAAGATGCCGCCCACCAGAGTCATGGGGATCACGCTGGCCGCCAGCAGCGTGTCTGTGAGCGTGCCGAAATTGATGTAGAGCATGAAGCCGATCAACAGGATCGAGAGCGGCACGATCAACGCCAGCCGCTTGATCGCTTCCTCGAACTCGCCGAACTCGCCCACCCATTCCAGGCGATAGCCGGACGGCAGTTTCACTTTCTGCGCGATCTGGCGCTGGGCGTCCAGCACCGCGCCGCCGAGATCGCGCCCCCGCACCGAGAATTTGATGGGGATGTAGCGTTCCTGGTTCTCGCGGTAGATGAAGGATGCGCCCGACACCAGTTTCACGGTGGCGAGATCAGACAAGGGAATCTGCATGATCCCGGTGCCGGCCGGATTCTGCACGCCCACCGTGATGCGGCGGATCGCGTCCAGGCTGGCGCGGTATTGCGGGGCAAGCCGGACCATGATGGGGAAATTGCGGTCGCTGCCATCCTCATAAAGATTGCCCGCCGCCTGCCCGCCGATCGCCGTCTGCACCACGGAATTCACGTCACCCGTCGCCAACCCGTAACGCGCCGCCATGTCGCGGTTGATGTTCACATCCACCGTGGGCTGGCCCAGCGAATTGAAGACGGCGAGATCGGCAATGCCCGGCACGCCGGCCATCACCTTGTCGATCTTCTCCGCGGTGTCCTGCAGGACATTGAGGTCATTGCCATAGAGCTTGACGGAATTCTCGCCTTTCACGCCCGAAGCCGCTTCCTCGACATTGTCCTCGATATATTGGGAGAAATTGAAATCCACGCCGGGGAAGGCGTCGGTGAGACGCTTGGTGAGATCGTCCACCAGCTTGGCCTTGTCCACGCCCGACGGCCATTGGTCGAATGGCTTCAAGGGCGCGAAGAATTCGGCATTGAAGAAGCCGGTGGCATCGGTGCCGTCATCGGGGCGGCCATGCTGCGAGACCACGGTTTCCACTTCCGGATAGCTCTTGATGATTCGGCGCATCTTGTTGACATAGGCATCGCCCGCGGCCAGCGAAATCGACGGCGGCATGCTGGCGCGGATCCAGAGATTGCCTTCCTCCAGATGCGGCAGGAATTCCGAGCCCAAGCTTTGCGCCGCAATGATGGCGATCGCAAATATGATGCCCGCCGCGCCCAGCGCGACAATGCGGTTCGCCAGCAGGAATTCGACGACCGGCGTATAGACCTTGCGCATCGCGCGCACCATGAACGTGTCGGACTCGCTGAGGCGCGCAGGCAGAAGAAAACTCGACAGCGCTGGCGTGACGGTGAAGGTGGCGATCAATCCGCCCAGGATGGCATAGGCATAGGTGCGCGCCATGGGGCCGAAGA
>DATKPL010000384.1:0-5344 GCA_035524155.1 Rhizomicrobium sp. | reverse complement strand
GCCTGCCTGATGTATCCGGGCGATCCGGAATTCCTGGACAATGTGCGCGCCGAAGCGGTGGACAATATCCGTCGCTTGCGCAATCACGCCTGCATCGCTCTTTGGGTCGGCAATAACGAAATCGACACCGCCTGGCAGAATGATGTGCCCGATGGCGGTTGGGGCTGGAAACAGGAATACAATCAGGCCCAGCGCGACCAGCTCTGGGCGACGTACAAGACGATTTTCTATCACATCCTGCCCGATGCGGTGGCGGCGAACGACCCCTCGCGTTTCTATTGGCCGTCCTCGCCGCTGGCCTGGTGGGACGGGCATGACGAGGTGCGCCATGCCGATCTCGCCACGCCCAACCAATCCGGCGACATCCATTATTGGGGCGTGTGGTGGGGCGAGAAACCTTTTTCCAGCTATCGCACCAATGTCGGCCGCTTCATGAGCGAATACGGCTTCCAGTCCTTCCCCGAATTCAAGACGGTCCAGGCTTATGCCGCGCCGGGCGACTACGACATCATGTCGGAGGTGATGCGGGCGCATCAGCGCTCTTACATCGGCAACAAGACCATCGTCGAATACATGGCGCGCGACTATCATGTGCCAAAGGACTTTCAACAGTTCCTCTATGTCGGCCAGGTGCTGCAGGCCGAAGGCATCCGGCTGGCAATGGAAGGCCATCGCGCCCGCATGCCCTATTGCATGGGTTCGCTGTTCTGGCAGATCAACGATTGCTGGCCGGTCGCGTCCTGGAGCAGCATCGACTATTACGGCCGGTGGAAGGCGCAGCAATATTTCGCGCGCAAATCCTTTGCCCGCGAATTGGTGACGTCATCGCTCGACGGCGACGCGGTTAAGATTCAAGTCGTGAGCGATCGGCTTATGGATCAACGCGCGGTGTTGACTTTGGAAGTTGTCGATTTTCACGGCGCGGTGACAAAGACCATCCATCAGACGCTGATGCTGAAAGCGAACAGCAGCGCGGTGGCCTATGCCGCACCCCTCACCGACCTTTTGGCAAACGCCCGGCCCGAGACCAGTTTCCTCCACGCCACCTTGGCGGCCGATGGCAAAATCCTGGCGGAGGACATTCTCTATTTCCGGCCGGTAAAGGACCTGACCTTGCCGCAAGCCGCGATCACAACCAAGGTGAAAGATCTGGGCGGGCGTTATGCCATCGCGCTTTCCTCGCCCGTCCTGGTGAAAAATCTTTGGCTCAGCCTGGACCAGGCCGACGGCGTCTTCAGCGACAATTATTTCGACCTGCTGCCGGGCAATGCCAAAATCGTGGAATTCACGCCCGCCGCGCCCATACCCGCCGGCGCGATGGAAAGCGGGCTCAAGCTGATGCACATGGCGCTGGTGATCTAGTTCGCCGCGGGATGCGCCCGCTGCTCGCAATCCTGGCGCGGGCAGAGGCGGCAGCCCACGCCGATGGGCACCACCTGGCGCGCATTGGCGAGGTCGATGCCGTCGGCATAGATCATCCGCGCGGCATGCGCGATGTGGCAGCCCAGGCCGATGGAAAGATGGCGGCGCGGCTGGTTGTGGCCAAAACCGCCCTTGGTGATGGATTTGGCGATGCAGAGATATTTTGCGCCGTCCGGCATCTGGCTGATCTGCACATTGATCTGGCCCGGATGCAGGAAGGCGGAATAGACGTTCCAGCGCGGGCAGGCCCCGCCATGGCGCGGAATATGGATGCCCGACAGCGAAAAGCGCTTGGAGATATTGCCGGCGATGTCGGCCCGCACCAGATGGAGCGGAATGCCCATCATGCCCGGCCGCTGCAGGCTGGTCATGCGATGACAGACCTGCTCGAAGCTGACCTTGAAATGGCTCGAGATGCGCTCGATGTCGTAGCGCGTCTCGCCGGCAAGGCGGAAGAATTCCTCATAGGGCATCACCAGGGCGGCGGCGAAATAAGAGGACAGCGCGCGTTCCGCAATGGGCGCGGCCACCTCGGAAAGATTGGCGTTCGCCAGCAACGCTGCGATCTCGCGCCTGGCGCCCATCAAGCCCAATTGCCGCGCCACCAGGAAAGTGGCGCTTTCCAGGGGCAGGATGTCCGCGGTGACGAAATCGCCCTTGTCCGGATCCAGCGCACAGGCCTCGCCGCCCGGCAACGCCGCCTTTTTCCAGCGCAGGCCGAAGACATTGTAGAGATAACTGCGCAGGCCATAATCCAGCGAATCCGAGCTCAGGTCGATGTCGTGACGGATGCGCTGGGCCGCACTTTCCAGCGTGGGAAAGTAATTGCCGCTCTCCTGCAAAAAGTCCGAGACGCTGTCTGTCGCCACGTCCAGGCTGGCCTGCGAGACCGTGACCGCGCCCGGCACATGTTTCTTGCGCAGGGCCAGATATTCGTCGAACAGCCGCACGATGGCGCGGCCGACCAGCGCATTGCCCGCCGCGACGTCATGGATGTCGAGATTGGTGAGCGACAGGTCGGCGAAAATCTCGTCGCCGAAAATCTGCATCAAGTCGCCGGCCAGGCGTGAATTGTCGCTTTCCGCCAACTCGCCGGCGTCGATGCCGAAATATTGCGCCAGCTTCAGCAGCAGCGGCACGGTGATGCGGCGGCGGTTATGTTCGATCAGGTTCAGATAGCTGGGCGAGATGCCCATCAGACCGGCGAGTTCGGCCTGCGACACAGATCTGGCGCGGCGCAGCCGCTGGATGCGTCCTCCGATGCTTGGAACTCCCTTCATCGCCGGTCCTTTACAGGATTGACAAAATGTGCCGATTTCTTGACGCGCATTTTCAAGCTAACACGCTGATTTATCGATAAATCTCGCGCTTTCACGGACCCTCTGTCAATGTTCAATCATTCAACAAACATGAGAGGCATCATGACCAAGCGCGACGACTATGTCTCCATCATCGGCCCCTCGATGGACGCGGTGATGCAGGCGTTCCGGGACCAGCATCTGGGCGAACAAAGCTACGCCATCCTCAATCCCGTCGCCCAACACCGCTATGTGGTGGCCGGTGGCGCCAAGACGGACGAAGGCCTGGAAGAAAGCCTGAACGGCCAACGCATGTTCACCGCGGTGTTCGTGCGCCGTGGCGACGCGCGGTGACCGGGATGACCAGACAGGAACCTTTCCGCGACTTTTCCGAATCCTCCTGGCCCACGCCTTCCTGGGCGCCCGACCGCTGGAACCACGTCCGGCGCAACTATACGATGGCGGATGTGCGCCGCCTCTCAGGCTCGCTCGCCATCCGCCACACCCTGGCGGAGCACGGCGCATGCCGGCTGTGGGAATTGCTGCACAAGGAAGATTATGTTCCCACGCTCGGCACTTTCACCGGCAACCAGGCGGTGCAGCAGGCGAAGGCGGGACTGAAGGCGATCTATCTGTCCGGCTGGCAGGTCGCCGCCGACGCCAACAGTTCCGGCGACATGTATCCCGATCAGAGCCTTTATCCGGCGGACAGCGTGCCCGCCGTGGTCCGGCGCATCAACAAGGCCTTGCAGCGCGCCGACCAGATCCAGGCGATGGAGCGCGCCGCCGGCGAAAGCCGCGACACGCTCGACTATTTTCTGCCGATCGTGGCCGATGCTGAAGCTGGTTTTGGCGGCATGCTCAACGCCTTCGAGCTGATGAAAGCGATGATCGAAGCAGGCGCGGCGGCGGTGCATTTCGAGGACCAGCTGGCGTCGGAAAAGAAATGCGGCCATTTGGGCGGCAAGGTGCTGGTGCCCACCCGCAGCTTCATCAACACCTTGAACGCGGCGCGGCTGGCGGCCGATGTGATGGGCGTGCCCACCCTGATCATGGCCCGCACCGATGCCGAAGCGGCGCGGCTGATCACCTCCGACATCGACGAAGCCGATGCGCCCTTCCTCACCGGCGAACGCACACAAGACGGCTATCATGTGCTGAAGGGCGGCTTGGACGCGGCCATCGCGCGGGGCATCGCCTATGCGCCTTATGCCGATCTCATCTGGTGCGAAACATCGACGCCGTCACTGGCCGAGGCGAAACGCTTCGCCGAAGCGGTGCGCAAGATCCATCCCCACCAGATGCTGGCCTATAATTGCTCGCCCTCGTTCAACTGGGCCCGGCACATGGACAAGGACGCGATGAAACGCTTCCAGCGCGAATTGGGCGCGATGGGCTACAAATTCCAGTTCGTCACATTGGCGGGTTTTCACAATCTCAGCCTCACCACCTTCAACCTGGCGCGCCAGTACCGGGACGATGGCATGGCCGCTTATTCCGAGCTGCAACAGGCCGAATTCGCCGCCGAGCCGTTCGGCTTCACCGCCATCCGCCACCAGCGCGAGGTGGGCACGGGCTATTTTGACGAAATCGCCAATGTCCTGACCGGAGGCACAAGCGCCATCACCGCCATGACAGGGTCCACCGAAAAGGCGCAGTTTTAGAAACCTTGCGCCGTCTGGCCCGCCCTGCCCCCTTGCCTGCCCGTGCCCCCCGATGGGAGGATTTGCCCAACGCGGGCAGCTATTGGGGCTCGACGAATCTCGGTTGAGGATGTAGAGCGGGCTTCATGCCAGAACGTCCGAAGAAGAAAAAACGCGCGCCGCGCACCAAGGCGGAGCAACGCGCCGAAAGCCTGGAACAGATTCTGGATGCCGCCGAATATCTGTTCTCCAAGAACGGGCTTTACGGCGTCACCTTGCGCGACGTGGCCCAGCGCGTGGGCATTCACACCACGCTGCTGCATTATTATTTTGAGGACAAGCGCAATTTGTTCGAGGCGGTGTTCGCGCGCCGTGCCGGCGTCACCTCCAGCCGCCGCATGGCCGCGCTGGAACAATATGAAGCCAAGGCGGGCGCCCGTCCCACAGTCGAAGGCGCGCTGCACGCCTTTCTCGACACCGACCTCGACCTCTATATGGAGGGCGGCGCGCCCTGGATGAATTATGCCGCCTTCTGCGCCCGCGTCAGCAATTCACCGGAAGGCGCGGCCCTGATGGACGTGCATTTCGATCCGGTGGTGCTGAAGCTGGTAAGCATCCTCAAGCGCGCCCTGCCCGATTATTCCGACGAGGATATTTTCTGGGGCTATCACTTCGTCACCGGCGCACTGATGAACACGTTGGCGCGCACCGGGCGCATCGACAAATTGTCGAATGGCGTCTGTCACTCCGACGATTTTCCGGCGGTGAAGAAGCGGATCGCCAAATTCATGGCGGCGGGCTTCCGCGCCCTCAAGAACAAGAAGTAATCGCGCGTATCGCTATTCGCAGCCCGGCGTCTGGTGCGGAAGCTTGGGCGACCACAGGCCCACATAGAAACCCCATTGCTGGTCGCCTTCGGCGCGCCGCCGGCACATCACCTCTTCGTTGAGCTTGTACATGGCGGGCATCAGATTTTCCGCC
>DATKPL010000383.1:0-3461 GCA_035524155.1 Rhizomicrobium sp. | reverse complement strand
GGCGACAAGCCATTCATGACCCGCGAAGAGACCGGCAAATATACCGACCTCATCACGCTGACCGGCAAGGCGCGCCAATTCAGTTGGGTGATGGAAGCCAAGTCGCTGATCACCTTTCCGTCCGGCGACATGCGGCTGCCGGGCAAAGGCTTCTACGAAATCACCGGCATTGCCTGGTCGGGCCGCGCGCCGATCGAACGGGTGGAAATCACCACCGATGGCGGCAAGACCTGGGCGCTGGCGTCGCTGCAGGAACCGATCCTGCCCAAGGCGCATGTGCGCTTCCGTTATCCCTGGCACTGGGATGGCAGCGAGGCCATCATCGAAAGCCGGGCCACGGATCAGACCGGTTATGTCCAGCCCACCAAGGCATTCCTGACCGCCCATGAAGGCGTAGGTCCCACTTATCACTACAATGGCATCCAGAGCTGGAAGATTTCGCCGGACGGGAGCGTCTCCAATGTCCTCAACGCGTAAGGGCCGCCTCGTTTTTGGTGCCGTGCTGACGCTGGGCATGGCAGCGACACCGCTCGCGGTCGAAGGGCAAGGCTATACCGGCAATTACTCCTTCGGCACACCGGCGACACAGGCCGATATCGATGCCTGGAATAAGGACGTGCGGCCCGATGGCATGGGCCTGCCCCCCGGCAGCGGCACATTTGAGAAGGGTCAGAAGATCTTTGCCGACCAGTGTGCTGTCTGCCACGGCCAAAATCTGGAAGGCATCCGCGATCCCAATCTTCCGCAGGGCGGGGGCCCCGCCTTGATCGGCGGGCGCGGCACGCTCAACACACCCAAATTCAAGATCACGGTCGAAAGCTATTGGCCCTACGCCACCACGCTCTATGATTACATCCTGCGCGCCATGCCCTATACCGCGCCCAGTTCGCTCAAGCCCGATGAAGTCTATTCGCTGGTCGCTTTCATCCTGGGCCGGGCCGACATCATCGACAAGAAGGCCGTGATGGACGCGAAATCCCTGCCCAAAGTGCAGATGCCCAACCGCGACGGCTTCTATCCCGACAACCGCCCCTATCCCGTGAAGCGATACGACTGACCATGAGGAACGGTTATCTCGCCCCCGTGTTTGTCAGCCTGGTTTTGGGCACGGTATCGGCCGCTCGCGCGGAGACCGTTTCCTTGGTGGCGCATCTTCTGGGAAGCACCATGGTCCCGATTACCCAAAGCGATGCGTTCGCGGAGGGACAATTCACTTACGACAGCACCACGCGCGCGCTTCAATATTACGTGAATTATGACGGCGTGGCGCCGGCCAAGGTGGATTTGCATGGGCCTGCAGCGGCGGGAGAAAAAGCGGCTTCCGCGGTGGACATTCCCCTCTCCGAATCGCCCATCAGCGGCACCGTCAATCTGACCGCCGAACAGGGTGCTCAATTGCTGGCCGGAAAAATGTACCTGGACATCCATAGCCAGAAATATCCGGACGGCGAGATCCGCGGCCAGATCGTCAAGCAATAGCGACGGATTTATTCAAAAGCATCGGGCAATTGCGGGCGTGCCTGAACCCCCTGTTCACGGTTGAGGTCAATCCTTGAGGCTGAGGGCGGCTCTGCCCTAGGACCGCGCTCGACCGGCGGGCCCTGTGGCGCAAGCCGCAGGGCTCCCCGCTGTTTCCGGGCTTTATGGCGAGTGCGAAAGGCTCCCCAGCGCGGAAGCTTGGCATCCGCTATTCCTGCAAGGTCGCGCAAGTTCCTCCAACGGCCTTTGCGTTTTGGTGCTATAATTCCAACTGCGTTGCGCCGCTTTGCAGGCGTGACGGAGTAGTCGGATCACACACGGAGATTTGTCACGAAGCAACCGCAGTCAGCGGAAACTGGAGGAATGGATGAGCAGCTTGGGAGAATTTCACCACCACACCGATGAGGTGGAAGGGAAAAAACCGCGGATCATCGCTTTGGTCGTCATCGCCCTGATCATTGGCGGGGTCGCCCTTTATGCGGTCGAATCCGGAATGCTGAATTCCAACACCGCACAATCTGGACAGAATTATCCGCGCGGCATGTAGTTAAGCCGCACTTTCTATCGGAAGGATTCGGGGCGGTTGCCAGTCTCCGCTGAGCGTTGCTTTGCGTACCTCGTATTCGCGGTTCTTCGTTCGTCATACTGAATAGCGGCCATCAAGTTCGCGCCTTTGTACCAACGGTTGAAAGAAAAGCGTCTATCTCGTTGCGCGACGCCGTGGCCGGCTGGGCGCCGTGGCGCGTGACCGAGATTGCCGCGGCAGCGACCGCGAAACGCACGGCATCGGGGGCAGATTTTCCTTCCGACAGCGCCACGGCAAAAGAGCCGTTGAAAGCGTCGCCTGCCGCAGTGGTATCCACCGCCTGGATCTTGTGGGCGGGGATCAGAACGGGGACATCATCCTCGAGCAGAACCGCGCCCGCTTCGCCCAGTTTCAGCACCACGCCCTGCGGGCCCAGCGCCTTCAGCTTTTTCGCCGCTTCCAGCGGGTCACCCAGATCTTTCACATTCAAAAGCGTGGCGGCTTCGCTCTCGTTGGGTGTGAGCCAATCCACATTCGCCAGCAATTCCCGTGGCAGCGCGCGCGCCGGCGCGGGATCGAGAATGAAGATGATCCCCCGCTCGCGCGCCAGCCGCGCCGCTTTGGTGATGCCGGCTAGCGGGGTTTCCAGCTGCGCCAGCGCGAAACGGATTCCGGCGAAGCTCTCCCCATCGATCACCTCTTCGGTGACCGCATCGTTGGCGCCGGGCGCGACAACGATCATGTTGTTGCCGCCGCCCGACATGATGATGGCGACACCGGACGGACCTTCCACTTCGCCCAACAGCCGCGTATCCACGCCATTGTCCTGGAGCGATTTGCGCAAACGCGCGCCGAACAGGTCCATCCCGATCCGGCCCAGGAACGCCACGTTGCCGCCCGCGCGTGCCGCCGCGACCGCCTGATTGCCGCCCTTGCCGCCTTCGAAGCTGTGAAAATTGCCCAACAGGGTTTCGCCGGGCGCGGGCAGCCGGTCGGAAAACGCCACCAGGTCCAGATTGGCGCTGCCGATGACGAGAATATCGCTCATGCGTACAGCGGTGCGATCGCGACCAGACCCAGCCCGATCAGGAAAAGCGCGAACATCAACGCCAAGAGGCGCCGCGCCGAAACCGGCGCGCCGGCGAATTCCCGCCAGACAAAGGCGCCCCAGGCGGCGGACACCATGGTCGCGCCCTGGCCGATGGCGTAGGCGACCGCAGTGCCGACAAAGTGGGTGGTCGCAGCCACCAGCGAGAAGGTCATCCCCACGCCCCAGATCGCACCGCCGACAATACCCGCCAGATGGGTGCCCACCGATGCCGCGCGGTATTGCGCGAAATCGCAGGGCGGATCGCCAGTGATGGGCCGGCGCATGAACCAGGTGTTGAGCAAGAAAGATGAAATGAACACGCCCGCCGAAAAGACAAAAGACACCGAGTAGGGTCCGAGCCCGTCC
>DATKPL010000382.1:0-2635 GCA_035524155.1 Rhizomicrobium sp. | reverse complement strand
CGACAAGGCCATCGACCTGATGGACGAGGCGGGCTCGCGCCTGCGCATGCAGGTGGATTCCAAGCCGGAAGAGCTGGACGAACTCGATCGCCGCATCGTGCAGATGAAGATCGAGCGCGAGGCCCTGAAGAAGGAAAATGACCGCGCCTCGAAGGACCGGCTGGCGACTTTGGAGCATGACCTGGGCGAACTGGAAGACAAGTCCGCGACGATCACCGCCAAATGGCATGAGGAAAAGAAATCCGTCGCCGATGTCCAGAGCCTGAAGGAAAGGCTGGATGCCGCGCGCCAGGAAGTGGAGATCGCGCAGCGACGCGGCGATTTCGCCCGCGCCGGCGAACTCACCTATGGCGAGATCCCCAATCTCGAGAAGCGGATCCGCGAAATCGACGAGAAGAACAATGCTGCCCTGGTCAACGAAGCGGTGACAGCCGAGAACATCGCCCAGGTCGTGTCGCGCTGGACCGGCATTCCCGTGGACAAGATGCTGGAAGGCGAGCGCGAGAAGCTGCTTCACATGGAGGCCTCGCTGGAAAGCCGCGTGGTGGGCCAGAACGAAGCCGTGCGCGCCATCTCCAATGCGGTGCGCCGCGCCCGCGCCGGCCTTCAGGATCCCAACCGCCCCATCGGTTCGTTCCTGTTCCTGGGACCGACCGGCGTGGGCAAGACCGAACTCACCAAGGCCCTGGCCGCGTTCCTGTTCGACGACGACACCGCCATGGTGCGCATCGACATGAGCGAGTTCATGGAAAAGCATGCGGTGGCACGCCTGATCGGCGCCCCGCCCGGTTATGTCGGCTATGAGGAAGGCGGCGTGCTCACCGAAGCGGTTCGGCGGCGGCCCTATCAGGTGATCCTGTTCGACGAAGTCGAGAAGGCGCATCCCGATGTGTTCAATGTGCTGCTCCAGGTGCTGGACGATGGCCGCCTGACCGACGGCCAGGGCCGCACCGTCGATTTCCGCAACACGGTGATCATCCTCACCTCGAATCTGGGCACCGAGTTCCTCTCGACCGAAGAGGGCGGGGACCAGAAGCACGCCCGCGCCCAGGTGATGACGGCGGTGCGCGCCCATTTCCGGCCCGAATTCCTGAACCGTCTGGACGAGATCATCCTCTTCCACCGCCTGACGCGCGGCGACATGGACAAGATCGTCCATATCCAGATCGAGCGGCTGTCACGCCTTTTGGCCGACCGCAAGATCGAGATCGTGCTGGACAAAAAAGCCACCGAGTGGCTGGCCCATGCCGGTTACGATCCGGTCTATGGCGCGCGGCCCTTGAAGCGGGTGATCCAGCGCCGTTTGCAGGATCCGCTGGCGCAGATGATCCTGGAAGGCAAGATCGGCGACGGCGCCAAGGTGAAGGTGGGCGCCACCAAGACCGGGCTTACCGTCAACGGGCAGGAATTCACGGCCTCCGCCGATGATCTGGTCGACGCGGCACCCGCCGGAGTTTCGCTGAATTAAAAATATCGAAGCTTGGTCGTGACCTTCCTCCCCTGCGCGTGCGTCAGCACGCTGGCAGGAGAGGTGCCTGTAGCAACGCTCTCGAGCGTGTGTGGGGCGGAGGGGTTTAATATCAGCGCGCTCTTGCTTGCCTGAGGTCGGCAGAGAGATCCGCCACCTTGGTCTCCAGCGGCAAGCCCGCGATGGTCTGATCCATCTTGTGGCGTTCCTCGAGGAAGGCATGCAACTCGCGGCCGCTCAGCATCCGGCCCTCGGCCACTTTCACGGTCAGCGGATTGACCTGGGCATTGTTGACACGGATCTCGTAATGAAGGTGCGGGCCGGTGGCGAGACCCGTGGCGCCGCTATAGGCGAACACCTGTCCCTGGCGCACGCGTGCGCCGCGCCGGATGCCGGGCGCGAAACGCGAAAGATGGCCATAGGCCGTGGCATAACCATTGCCGTGGTTGATCACCACGAAATTGCCATAGCCGTTGGCCCAGCCCATGAAAGAGATCTCGCCGGCGCCCGCTGCCATCACGGGTGTGCCGGTGGGCACGGCGAAATCCACGCCCTTGTGCATGCGGGTATAGCCCAGAATGGGATGAAATCTCCGGCCGAAGCCGGATGAGATGCGCGCGCCATCCACCGGCGTCTTCATCAGCATGCCTTTGGCGGATTGACCCTTGGCGTCGAAATAATCGGCGGGCTCGTCCGCCTCGGGCTGAAAGCGATAAAGGGTGACGTCGCGGCCGCCCAGCCGCATCCGCGCAAAGGCGATGTCGCCGGTCTTCGCCGGCTGGCCCTCGGGCGTGTAGTAATAATCGTAATAGACCTCGAAACTGTCGCCCGGCTGAAGGTCGCGCTGGAAGTCCACCTTGTAGGAGAACATGTGGATCAGCTCGACCACGATGTCGGCGGGAATGCCCGCCTGCATGCCGGCGAGGTAGAGGCTGGAATCGATGGTGGCGCCCGCGCGATGGTGGTGCACTTCCAGCTGCTTCTGCGTCATGTTGGCCGTGAAGCTGCCATCGGTGGTGCGGGTGATGGTGATGTCCTGGTCGACGGTGGGCGAGAAATGCAGCGAAAGGAGCCGCGAAATATTCTGCGCGTCGACCGGAGTGGCGCCGGCATCGCTGTCTTCGTCGGCGACGGGCACGGTGACCGGCTTGTGATTGACCATCACGA